>CAYUNR010000001.1:0-19209 GCA_964446295.1 uncultured Candidatus Finniella sp.
TTTAAGTAACTAAATTGTGAACATACTATAGCATATCAGTATGCAATGAGTAGCCATTTTTGCACAATCTAAGTATACTGGGTGAAATTGTTATAAATCTAACACATTAAGGGTTTTATGTTTTCTAGTTTGATGCGTCGCTTTTTTGGCTCTGCAAATGATCGTTTAGTTAAGCAACTTACAAAAGTCGTTGTAAAAATTAATGCACTAGAAAGTCATTATCAAACCCTGACAGATGATCAGCTTCGTGAAAACACCCTGCGTTTTAAAGAACGTATTGCAAACGGTGAAACGCTTGATGACCTTTTGCCAGAAGCCTTTGCCAATGTACGTGAAGCATCAAAACGCGTTTTAGGAATGCGTCCATTTGATGTGCAGTTGATTGGCGGCATGGTTTTGCATAAGGGCATGCTTGCTGAAATGAAGACCGGTGAAGGTAAAACTCTGGTTGCAACCTTACCAATGTATTTAAATGCCCTATCTGGCAAAGGCGCTCACCTTGTTACCATCAACGATTATCTAGTTAAACGTGACGTTGAATGGATGGGTGGAATTTACCGTTTCTTAGGCCTAACCGCCGCTGGCATCTACCATGAACTTAGTGATGATCAACGCCGCGCAGCCTACGCATGCGATATTACCTATGGTACAAACCATGAATTTGGCTTTGATTATTTGCGCGACAATATGAAATTCCGCAAATCAGACCTTGTGATGCGTGATTTTAATTACGTCATTGTCGACGAAGTTGACAGCATTCTTATTGATGAAGCAAGAACACCTCTTATTATTTCAGGATCAGCTGAAGATTCTTCTGAACTATACGCAAAAATTAACGATGTAATTCATGTCCTAGATGAAGCTGATTACGAAAAAGACGAAAAACAACACAGCGTCATGATGACTGAATCAGGCATTGAAAAAATTGAAAAAGCCCTGCGGGAAAAAGGCATCATTAAAGACTACGGTTTATATGATGTGCAAAGCATTTCAGTTATTCACCACGTGCAAGCAGCCCTAAAGGCGCATAAATTATATACCCGTGATATTGAATACATCGTTCGCAATGGTGAAGTTATTATTATCGATGAATTCACCGGACGTATGATGGAAGGTCGTCGCTATTCAGATGGCTTACACCAAGCAATTGAAGCCAAAGAAAAGGTTCAAATTGCCGAAGAAAATCAAACTTTAGCATCAATCACTTATCAGAATTTCTTCCGCCTTTACCCTAAATTGGGCGGCATGGCTGGAACTGCCATGACAGAAGCACCTGAATTTGACGAAATTTATAAACTGCAAGTTGTTGAGATTCCAACCAACCGCAAGGTTACACGCGTTGATGCAGACGATGAAATTTACCTAACCGCCCCTGAAAAATATAAAGCGGTAGCTAAATTAGTGCGCGAATGCCAAGAACGTGGACAGCCCGTACTTATTGGCACAACTAGCATCGAAAAGTCAGAATTGCTTGCGACCATTTTAACGGTTGAAGGTGTTAAGCACCAAGTATTAAACGCTCGTCACCATGAACGTGAAGCCAGCATTATTGCAGAAGCCGGTCAAAGCGGCGCCGTTACCGTTGCCACAAACATGGCAGGACGTGGTACCGACATTAAACTTGGCGGAAACTGGGAAATGCGCGTAAAGCTTGAACTGGCTGAATTACCGGAAGGCCCAGCCCGTGATGCTGCTGTTCAACGCATTAGGGACGAAGTAACAGCTGACGAAGCAAAAGTTATTGCAGCCGGTGGCTTGTACATTATTGGAACCGAACGCCACGAAAGCCGACGTATTGATAACCAGTTACGCGGACGTGCCGGACGCCAGGGTGACCCAGGGGCTTCCAAGTTTTTCATTTCTCTTGATGATGATTTAATGCGCATTTTCGCAGCAACCGATAAGCTACGCGACTACCTACGCAAAATGGGCGCTCAAGAAGATGAAGCAATTTCTCACCGTTATATTAGCAAGTCATTAGAAAAGGCTCAGCAACGCGTTGAAGCCAGAAACTTCGACATCAGAAAACATTTACTTCGCTACGACGACGTCATGAACGATCAACGCAAAATTGTGTATGGCCAACGTCGCGAGCTAATGGACAACGAAAGCATTAAAGAAATGGTCGAAGAAATTCGCACCTGCGTAGCAGAGGAACTAGTTCTGGGACACTTACCTTCCGACACTGTTGCCAACAATTGGGATTTCGATGCCTTAGAACAAGAATGCCAAACCGTGTTTGATATGCGTTTAGATATTCACGAACTCAAAGCCATGTCCAATGTTTCTGCTGCATTTTTAACTCAAAAAGTTATTGATTTAGCAAATGAACGCGCGCAAAAGCTAGAGACAACCCTTGGTGACATGGCAGTGCGCCACGCTGAAAAAAGCATATTGCTACGCATTCTTGACCAGCACTGGAAAGACCACTTGCTTTGCCTTGACCACATTCGCCACGGCATTAACCTACGTGCTTATGCCCAAGGTAACCCTTTGAACGAATATAAGCGTGAAGCGTTTAACCAATTCACCATGATGATGAGCCGTTTGAAAGTTGATTTTTTAAGCACCCTGCACCACTTTAAAACGTCCGCCCCAGTTGATGTGGCATTAGAAGAAATGCTTGGGCAAGTAGACTTTTCTAAACTTCATGTGAATTATTCTGAAGACGGCTCTGAAGTTGAGGCAGCACCAGAACCTGCAGCCCCCAGCTTCATGGCCCCTAGTGCTCCTGCATCAGCGCAAGAGAGAATTTCTAGGAATTCCCCCTGCCCTTGCAATTCAGGCAAAAAATTCAAGCATTGTCATGGAGCATTGAGCTAGGAGTCCTTATCAAAGGACGTAGCGGCTAATCCTACGCCTTCTAGCGCAGGTACTTGAGCAACAATTTGTGAGGCATCTCCCCGCAAGTCGTACAATATGCAACTTAGCATGTTCAATTCAACCTGGAATTCCGGTCCAAAACTACTCAAACCAGGGTGCTCAAAAGCACGTAGAATCAGCTGTAAATAATCGTCTATTGTTTCATTACCACGAAACGAAGCTACTGGCTGATAAACAGTACTAGAACTACAAGACACCGGATCAAGTAAACCTTTTAAAATTAACAAATTACCAGGAAACTGCAGACTGAACTGATCCGCAATGCCATAAAAGTTTAGCCAATTTTGAATTTGAGCTTCACCTGTTGGTTTTGAATGGTGATCTCTCCGAGAATTGCTAGACGAACTAGTTGAAACACCAATACAATCATTGTATTCAGCCCTAAGCGCATTTTGTTCACAGAAAAGATCCGCTCGCATTAGTACCGAAACTTCTGGAGACCTCAGCATACCTTCAATTCTAGCAATGCGTTCGGTGATTTGGCATATTCTGTCTTCTGTAGAGGCAGGTACATTCATATAAGGTGCAACATTTGACGTATAGACTGTTGTTTCTTCATAGCTTGCTTCCAGCGCCGCTATTAAAGCATCTCGTTCTACTTCAAGCACTTTCTCGTATTCAGGAGCCACGGTTGGTAATTGCTGATTAATTTCATCTATTTTTTGCAATAGTTCGTTAGAACTTAACAGAGGTACGGTGCCGGCTTTAGTGACCTCACAAAAATCGTAATCTTCTTCCATCGTCCTATTATCTGAAACACCAGCACCATTCGTTTGGCTAAATACCACTACTGTAGATAGCAATAAAACCTTAAACAAAGTCATTTTATATTCCGTTAATTATAAATCATCAGAATACTATTCTAATAGTTCGTCCAATTGCAATGAAAATTACAATAAGTTCCATCTTCTACTCAGTCATAGACCCGCACACATAAAATTGAATAGTTTGTTTAGCATTTATTGCAATTAATCCCCATAATCTTTACTATGTGCACAATACAAGGCACTACCTTGTAAGGAATGGTAATATGGCTAAACGTGAAGAAAAACTAGTAGCTCAGCATAAGCGAGCGAGATATGACTACGAGATTTTAGAAACACTCGAAGCAGGCATCATGTTGCTTGGCAGTGAAGTGAAATCTATGCGTTTAGGAAAAGCCAGTATAAACGAGGCCTACGCCGGTGAAATGGCAGATGACCCATCGGCAATTTACCTGTTCAATGCCGACATTGCTGAATATAGTTTTGCTAATCGTTTTGGTCATGAAGCCAAACGCCCCAGAAAGCTGCTGTTAAAATCGCGAGAGGTTAAAAAGTTAATCGGTAATGTACGCAAGAAGGGCTACACCATTGTACCGTTGCGTTTGTATTTTAATGAATTTGGTAAAGCCAAATTACAAATTGCCATGGCCAAAGGTAAAAACACAGTCGACAAGCGCGAAACCATTAAGGAACGTGATTGGAACCGTGATAAATCTAGAATATTACGCGGTAATAATCGGTAGCTAGGCCAACACAATCAAGTTAGCACTTGGCCTAAAAATGGCATTATTCAATTCAAGTTCGCTCAATGTAATAAGCACCTGCTCAGTGGAATAGTGGCTTAGGTTTTTCAACAATTCATCAACCTTAACCGGCGTGTGGTTAACGTAGTTCAAAATTTCCTGAGACAGCTTATCTGTATTTTGAATTTTAGCTAGGGGAACTTGCTCAACAGGCTGAACCGGCGGCTTATTAGACAGGGAAATTTGCTCCAAAACGTCTTGGGCGTTTTCCAGCAAAAAAGCACCATCTTTAATCAGCATATTTGAACCCTTCGTACGCGGATCATACGGATGCCCCGGACAAGCAAAAATTGGCAAGTTAATATCAAGTCCATATTTTGCCGTAAGTAGCGAGCCCGATTTAAACGCGGCTTCAATAATGCAAATACCGGAACTAAGCCCGGCAATAATGCGGTTACGCCTTGGGAATAGCTCCGCCGTGGGTTCCGTTTCTGGTGGCATTTCAGAAATCACCAAATGGTTCTGCAATAATTCTTCGTACAGCTGCGCATTTTCCTGAGGGTACAACCTATCAACACCACCTGCCAGCACAGCAATGGTGCGGTGTTGCAACGCTCCTTGGTGCGCTGACTTATCAATTCCGCGTGCTAGCCCTGAAACAATTGTAAAACCTGCAGCGCTTAATGCGTGGCTAATATCTTTAGCAAATTTTATGCCATGAAATGATGCATTGCGGCCTCCCACAATAGCCAGCTGAGGGTCATGCAATAATTCAATTTTTCCTTTTGCCCAAATAATCGGCGGTACATCGTGCAAGCGCTTTAACTGTTTGGGGTATTCTGGTTGCCAAAAACCAATGCAAACAATTCCTTGGCTGTTAAATTGCTGTATTTCCTGAACACCTTTATCAATACTTTCAAGAGAAAAACGTGTTTCAAACGCCTGAAAAACTAGGTTCAAATCTTTTGATTTGTTAAATTCCTTCCAAAAACTCATAGGGCCAACCCCATGCATTTTAAGGATTTGATAAACAATTGCCTGTTTTTGTAGTTGCGTGATTGCCAAAGTAAGAAAAACTAGCCTACGATTATATAAGTTAGTTTACTTTCTTTTTCTTAATGAAGTTATAACTTATGATTCGACGACTAATTTTTATGCGTCATGCTGAAGCACAAATGCCTCAATATGGTAAATCCGATAAAGACCGTGCCATTACCATGGACGGCATGCATCAGCTAGATATCCTTCGTCTAAAACTACAAGGAAAACTTGCTGGGGTTGATTATGTGGTTTGTTCAAACGCACGACGAACTCGCCAAACTTTAGATGGCATAAAACCCCTTTTACCAGCAAACATTGAAATCGTATTTGATGATGGTTTATACAAAGGCGAACAAAAAACCATATGGGATATGATTGGTGCCGTTGATAGTAAATACAAAGGAATTATTGTAATTGCTCACAACCCTGGTTTATCGCAGGCTGTGCAGTGGGTGGCCGATGTAAACGGCCGCTCCATTCGCCAATTACCAACAAGTGGTGTGGCAATTTGCAGCACAAACTCAACGTGGATCGACATTTCACCCCCGAAATTATCACTCGATGAATTTATTACTCCTTAAAAAAGTGATTTTTTCATTGACCAACCGTTTTCTACACCGGTATAAAAGATCTATGGCGGGTGTAGCTCAGTTGGTTAGAGCGCCAGGTTGTGGTCCTGGAGGTCGCCGGTTCGAGACCGGTCACTCGCCCCATATTTTTCTTATGGCTTATTTATGCCTAAATGCCTTGTGCGCTGCTAGTTCTGACAGTATCAATATCACCCAATCAGAAGTTGTTAATAGCATCGTAACTGACCAAATGCTTTTTAAAATGCAGCATGAAAAACCGCACATCACCATTATTGTTGATCAATTCGGCATGCGTGAAGATATTTCCCGCGAATTCCTAAGTAAACTTTCCAAAAATATTATTTTGTGTGTACCTTCACACTGCATTCTATCGGACAAGCTTATTGAAGAAGCGAAAGAATTTAACTTGTGCATAAGTATTGACTGTTTAAATGAAAATCAATGGCCAAAAATGCAAAAGCTTATTGAAAAAAATCATACATGGGTAAAAGGCCTAGTAATTTGGTCCATAGCCACTGGCATAAACACCAAGGAATTTTTAAATAAAACAAAGGAATGGCTGGCCCTTCGCGGACTTTGGTTGGTATATGCTAACACCAACAACATTTTGCCTTCTCCCGATATTCCCACAGGGGTTTTTACACCTGACGGTTTTGTAAGATCCATGGATGATGCTGCCCGTGTTACTCAACAAGCAGACTTTGTTATCGATCAAGCTAAATTTAAAAATCGTGGATTATTACTAATACAGCCTGGTAAGCACCATGTTTCCCCATTCATTGACTGGCTTAAATCAAATATTTGTAATGTTCAATTAGCTAATTGGTCAAAATGACACGTCAAGCTAGCGATTACCGCCCCTGTGTTGGGGTAGTGCTTATCAATAAAGATTTCAACGTTTTTGTAGCAAAGCGTGTTGACGCAGAACGCTTAGGCTGGCCTAACAGCTGGCAATTTCCCCAAGGGGGCATTGACGCAGGAGAAGACGCAAAAATTGCAGCCCTGCGCGAACTTAGGGAGGAAACAGGCGTCACAAACACAACGGTTCTAGCAGAAATGCCAGACTGGCTTTATTATGACCTACCTGAAAATTTAGCCACCAACATCTGGAAGGGCCACTTCAAAGGCCAACGCCAAAAATGGTTTCTCATAAAATTCACAGGCCAAGACAGTGAAATAAACCTAAAACAACCCACCCCAGAATTTTGTGCCTGGGAATGGATTCCCTTACATGAATCAATAAACCGGGTTGTGCCTTTTAAAATAGATGTTTATAAACAGGTAATTAGCTATTTTTCCAAGTGGTTTGAATGATTACAGCAGCGGTACTCTTAATTGGTGATGAACTATTATCCGGGCGCACCCAAGATGTAAATTTAAACTATATCGCCTGCAAACTTGTTGAACGCGGCATCGTTTTGCAAGAATGCCGCATTGTTCCAGATATTGAGGACATGATTGTTGAGGCCGTGCGCGCTTTAAGCACTCGTAATGATTACGTATTTACAACCGGCGGTATTGGTAGCACCCATGACGACATTACCCAAGCAAGCATTGCCAAAGCATTTGACAGACCACTAGTTGTGAACCCCGAAGCATTAAAAATACTAGACGACTATTACGGCAATAGTATTAACGATGCCAGACGCCGCATGGCCCTAGCCCCCCAAGGCGCGGTGCTCCATGAAAAAATGGTTTTTCAAACAGAAAATGTCTTTGTAATGGCCGGCATTCCAACAGTCATGCAAGGCATGTTTGATGTTGTTTTGCCAACCCTGCGAAGTGCCCCCCCCATCTTATCAGTTACTGTAAAAGCCTACGTTCTTGAAAATGACCTAGCAGACGAGCTAAGCGCAATTCATCCTCCAGAAGGAGTCACCATTGGTAGCTACCCATTTGACGAAGCCGGCAACATTAAAGGCACCAATTTGGTAGCTAGGTCCCGCGATGCTAAAAAGCTTGCAGCAGTACAAAACCAACTGCAAGCTTTGGTAGATAGTAAATAGCTATAGTAGTTAATATTTCCTCAGTTTAGAGTGTTCCGCAGATGCTTGGCACATTGGATCTTCGTTAGCAGACTCTTTTTTCAAGATATACCGCTCCAGTAAGTTCTTAAAACTAGCTCGTTGAGTATATGTAAGCTTTGCAATTGGTACCGGTGCAGCTCCTAAAAAGTCGGCTGAGCTAGATGATGCAGGTGCTGGTGCAAAAAATGCCAAGTCACCTTCATCAACAACAACTGAATCTTGAGCAGCACCAGCAAATAATTCGGCAGGGTTATCCCAGTCAAAGTCATCGGCTACAGTGAAACCTTGAGCAGCGCCAGCAAATAATAATGCTACACTTAATATTTTAATTCTCATTTATTTGTATCCTTGATTTATATTTAATTTACTCACAAAACGCATATGCTCATTATATTTTTAAATTGCAAAGAGCATAATTAAAATTTTCAAATGAGAAGCATATCACTCACCATAAACTGTAGATAGTAAATTGAATTAAAGACGTATTGCCTACTCCACTGGCCTATACCAAATATCAGAAAGCGCAGGTGCACTAACAGCAACAAGCTCAGCTCCACCGAACACCCCACCTGCATTCCCCAATGTTTGGTGCTCTCCACTCATCTGACCTGTATACCCATCATGCGGAAACCATAATGGCCTTGGGAAAGTTCTAACATCGTGCTCACTAACTGCTAGTTTCCAGGTACTCGGATCACGATTATCAAGCGGAAAGCGATCATGACTATGTGCTGGAGGGTGTATATAGTACTTTCGCTGCGCATATGCCATATCGCAAGGTTTCCAAACAGACACGCCAGAAATGAGTTTTTTCGTCATTAGACCAGCCATTAAAGGCGTTGGCCTAGTAATCATATGTGATTGAACACCACTACCATAAATTTGAGCTACAGCAACCACCGCAGATGCATGCTGCTGCATGGCCATTTCTTTATGTGGCATAGCTTCCGGAAGACAGAACAGATAATTCCTTGAAATTCCAACATGAGAAGTAAACGGACAGCCATGCTTAGCGAATCCACTCATAACTATTTCAATATCGTCGTTATTAATACTATTGGTTCTGGGGTCTTTGCGCGTAGAGTATGACATCCAAATATCGTACGGAAACGTCTCTTGCACTTCATCTAAAAAATGTAAAATCTCAGGATCATTACTTCCTTCAAATACGCTTCTTATTGCTTCCGTTTTTTTAATTATTTCAGGTGTTTCTTCTGTCATTCCAACAAAAACAAGTGTTGGAAATAGCATCATAGAGCCTATGAGAGGGTCTAACCCATCAGAAATTTTTTCCGAAAGTCCAAGACCTGAGGTTTCACTATCTTTTAAGGCCGCACCTTCCTTTTGTTGTCTTACGTAATCTCCCCAAAATTTGAAGTTACGGAATGTTAATTTTTCATAGGTGAAGAAAACTCGATCTTCTTTTATAGTCCCGGCGGAATCTGTGTATTTTAAGGGCTTACTACATACATACTTATTTTCTGCAACCAATTCTGGTGTGCTACCTGCGGATTCATCAAAAGCAGCTGCGTTTATAGTAGTAAACGCAAACATTGTTACTAATAAACTTAATACTAATTTCATGACATTCTTAAAAGTTAGTTGTTGATTTTATATGTAGTAATTCTGCAATAAAAATACAAGCAAGTCATGTAGTAACATCACATGATAGTATCAAATGATACTATCATGTTTGTTTTTTGCTGAATTAACGCAGTTCAGCCACCAAAAAGGTTTTGCAGCTCACTAGCAATAACCCATAATCCATATACTACGATTGCGGTAAGAATGATCGGATTTTTCAAAATGGGGTACCAGTATTTAAGGGGCGCTTCTGCACGATTCGCACACCTTAAAAGGTACATAGGCAGCAATAACGCCATAAAGCTTAAAATCATGCCTGCAAAGCTAAGGGCTTTAATGAAAGCATTTGGCACAAGAATAGCAATACCCAATGCTGGAACTAACGCGCCCACAACTGCAACCCAGTGATTATTCAAAATGGGATGCTTCGTTTTTAGGGCATCAATCAACCCCAAAGACACCCCAATGGTTGACGTTAAAACGGCAAAAAACCCAATTGCCCAGGTTAAGTGATGCATAATTGGTGACCCACTAATGTGACAAAGGGCCTGCAATATTTCACCAACCTCTACGCTTGAAAAAGCCATTTTCTCAAACAAAACAGGATTATGGGAATGGATAAGACTACACACAACCGTGGTCCACGCAATGTACGCAAGCAGCGGCACCAAACTTCCCCAGAAAAAGGCTCTTTTTAACATGATAGGATCATTATTTGTATAATTCGTCACGGTGTGGAAAATCACCTGAAATCCGAAAGACGTGAACACTACAGGAATAGCCAAGCTCATGTCTTTTAGCACAAGGTTTTCTTGCGGCATGGTTGGTAGGTTAGCAAAATCTAAATACCAAAATACCACCAATAAAATAATACCAGTAACAGAAATTTTGCCTAAGAAAAAGAAGCGGTTTAAAAGGTCAACTTTTTGAATAGAACACAGCATTACCAAGCCAAGGCACCCGGCGTAAATGCAAGCAGCCTGGTTAAATGATAAAGGCGATCCGTCGAAGCTAATAAGCGTAGATGCACCACCGTAAATATAGGCACACAGCAACGAATAGCACAGCAACAGTAAGCTTGTTGACCCAGCAACATATGCTTTTTTTCCGCTATAATGCAAGCTTAAGGCACCAAGCGGTAACCCCTTCCCTGCCCTTAAATTGAGCTCCAAATTTAGTAACGCTGAAAAATAGCAAATCGCCCAAGTTCCTATCATAAGAAGCGATCCCAAAAACAATCCTGATTTTGCAAGTGTAATGGGAAGAGCAATCATGCCTGCGCCAATAGCAGTGCCAGCAATGAGGCAAATACAGCCAAGTAGTTTCATTAAAATGTCTCCGACTTAAATTTTGTGACGCTAAATGGTTTTAACATCACCTATAATTTATGCGCTGAGAGGCCGTTCTTTGTCAAAAATTAACCGCATATATTTTATAAAAAGTTTCAAGCGTTCTAGGTTGGGTCATTTTTCCAGCAAACGATTCTTTGAAGGAATCCCATTGGTCAGGTGTTATTCGATACACACTCCAGCCTCTGCCTAATAGAACTGCATCGCGCATTCTGTCTAAATGCCTTCTAAAACATTGAGAAGTAAGTGAATCTCTTTTGAAATGGTGCAGGCCATCCATATCAACCACAATTTTGGATGATGTATTCGCTATATCAAGGTGAACATCTAAGTCATTGTATCTCACCTCGCATGCAAAACCTGGCTCAAAACGCTTTAAAAAATGCGCCAATTCTGATTGCACACCACTTGTTTTAACGCAATAAGAAGCTGTTTTTTGATAGCTTTCAAGCGCACTGATCATGCATTCCTTTAATGGCACTGCCTTTCCTCTGACCTCAGTTAAATAGGGTTTTAAAAACAATAGATTGTGATAATCGCAATCACTGGGAAGTGTTTTTATGTGCGGCAAAATTGAGACAAAAAGTTCATAAGCGTGCCCTTCCGGTAAAGCCGATAGATGCTTAAGGGTTGAAACAATCAATGCGGAACTAAAATCGTCACTATGCTTACAGGTATGCCTATCAAGTTTTTTGAAAAATGTTTTTGGAACGCTGTACCCACATTCAGCAACACATGACCATAAGCGACTTGTGTCTTCTGAGTTTAAGCTATCAATTTGAAATTCTAGTAGAAAAAAAAGGCTTTCATAAGCTTCTTTTAAAGTAGGAGTCAAAAAATGTAGACGCTTTAAGTTGCAAGCAGTTTTTAGTAATTGATGTGTATCCATCCACAACATAAGCTGAGAAATTTCTGGAAACTTACCATCTATTGTAGCAACAACACTTCGTTCAAAAAAATCAGGATCATTAGCGAATTGATCAAATTTCCTCCACAAATGTGCGGAAGGTCTTGCCGCAGTGGAAATATCGCCCATTCGACATGACGCTGACTCTAAATCAAGCGAAAGATGAGAAGATGATGCCGCACAAACGGTGCCAAGAACACCTAAGAAAAGGCCAAGAAGAAGTGTTTTCATGTGAATTTACTCTTCAGCTTCTATCTTCAATTGTGTCAAACAAAAGTTAATATTTCTAAAATATGCATTTTTATTTTAATTTTAAGACTTAATTTTATGGTGTCGAAACGCGGAGGACTCATGCTATGATACAAATCATGAGCCAAAGCCACTTAATATTTAAAAATCTGGAAGCAGGTTACCACCCAGATAGCCCCGTTCTCAGCAATGTCAATTTTTCGATTGCTGCGGGTGAGTACTGCGCCGTAATAGGGTCAAATGGTTCAGGAAAATCTACACTTTTAAAATTGGTAGCAGGACTTTTAGCGCCCCTTAGGGGTAATGTGCAAAACTCTTTTAAGGCACTTGCTTACCTGCCACAAAATGGTTCTTTCAATAGAACATTTCCTATTTCAATTGCAGATGTTTTAAAAATGAGTCGCTACGTTAATACAAGCGATACTTGCGATGCTGCTGCATTGCAAAGCGCCCTTAATACCGTAAAACTAGCTGTTTCGTTAGACTGCCCCATTCAAAATTTAAGTGGAGGCCAATTTCAACGGGTATTATTCGCAAGGCTTTTATTACAAAACCCTGATTTACTGCTACTCGATGAACCGTTTAACGGCATTGACGAAGAAACTATTCACGACCTAGCAGGGGTTTTAAGCAACCTGCACAAAAAAGGCAAAACCATTCTACTTGCTATTCACGACTGGCATTTTGTGAACACGTTCGTGCCAACAATACTTGATGTTAAAAATAGCGGCACAACTCTGCGGCGCAATGAAAGTTTGGGTGGGCAGCACCATGTTTAGCACCTTGTGGAACCTTTTCATTTTGCCATTTGTTGAATATGCATTCATGCAAAAGGCATTACTTAGCTGTGTGTTGCTGTGCATATCAGCCGTGCCCTTGGGCGTGTTTTTACTACTTCGCGGCCTAAGCCTGGTGGGCGATAGTTTGGCTCACGGCATACTACCCGGCATTGCATTGGCTGCCATTTTCTTTGGAATGGCACCAGTACCGCTATTCATTGGCGGAATTGCCGCAGGATTAATTGTGGCTTTTATTTCAAACCAATTAAGCACTAGATCGATTATCCCCGAAGAAGCTAGCTTCACCGTTATTTACAGCCTATCACTTGCCTTGGGTGTACTCATTTTATTCCACCATGGCACCAACACCAATGTCATGCATTTATTGTTCGGCAGCGTGTTAGGCATTGATTCAGTAACCCTTTCATTAATAGCCGGCGTTTGCGTACTCACCACCCTATTCCTGGGTAAGTTTCGCAAATTGCTTTTAATGTATTGCTTTGACCCCCTCCTCTTTCAAGTGGCTGGTTATCATCACAAGATATTAATGTTTAGTTTTTTCGCCTTGGTAGTTAGCAACTTGGTGGCCAGTTACCAAGCAATTGGAACATTGTTAGCACTAGGGTTAATGATGCTTCCCGCCATTACCGGCAGAATTTTATGTGGCCATTACCGCCAAATATTTAAAGTAAGCTCTCTGCTGGGCATTTTTGGCTGCTACGCAGGGTTGTTGTTGTCATACCATATTGACTGGCCTTCAGGCCCTTCGATTATTTTATGCTTAGGTGTGCAATGCCTAGCAGCCTATGGATTTAAGCAAAAGAGTAAGTCCTCACACATTTAATTATTTGTTTATAGTAAATAGTAACAGGTGGTTGTAGCGCTAGCAGAAAGCTTAGTGCTTTACGGACAAAAACAACTAATCAGGTGCAATAAGCGAAGGACTTTCTAGATTTCTTCCAGAAAGTCCTTTGATTTTTATAAGCTCTTTGTTGAATTAGCCATTTGTTTGTGTCACACCGCAAACAAGTGCCGATCCATCACTTTTAGACTTAAACACAACTTTAGCTTTACAGCCACAGAGGACGCATTCGTTACTTGTCAAAGGAACAGCATTAGGGCCACCAACAGTAGTTCCCTGGACTGAAAAAGTAGTCCCCTCAAGCTTTTTTTCATCCAAAGTTATAGTAATCTCTTCATCTGGTTGAACAATTTGCGTAACAATAAACGGAGTAGTAGCGCTCTTGTTCTCTTTAGCCCTTACTGTAACGCTCACAGTGACCTTGGCGTTATTCTTTACCTTCAATTCACCTGCACATAAAGGACTTAACAAGACACCTGCAATAACGACTGATTTAAATATTCCTTTCAAGTTCATAATACTCTCCTATTAAATTAAGTAAGTTCACGTCGTCATGTTGTTTTTTTTAAGAAGGTAGGTCTACGTAAAAAAAAAGTGAACTTCGTCTAAAAAAGAAAATAAGCATGCAGGTATGGTTGGTAAAAACCACTATTAACTACTTAAAATAAAAGATTATATGCGCCATAAAGTGATTTCCAAGAACTCTCAAGTAAGTGAAATAAATTTATAGGAAATTTAGCTAAAATTTTATATTGAACATTGTTTTAAATGGGCCTAAAAGGTTAACTAAGAAGTCGAAAAAGCAACTGAGAGGGCATAGTCTAAAAATATTCCAACCTAAGTGGCAGAGGTTAGCCGCTATTTTTAATTTGCAAAACGTTTAGGAGACATAAGACATGGAATCAGATTTACTTAAATTGATTTATATCGTTGAATTAGCTGGGTTTTTGTTATGTTCTGTATCTCCCCGCAAGAGCGATTAGAAAACAAAAGTTAAGTTATGTTATTCTTCCAGGACAGGAAGTCTGGCTAAAACGTTTTCCTTTAAATTTTGAGGTCTTTCTGCTTTTTTGACGATTCCATCCAACTTTGAAACATAAAGTGAAGCACATTCTAAAATCTCTTTTTCGTGTTCGTCAGTTCTTAAATCCCCAAATAAATAACTAACTTTGCCTTTTGATGCAAACCCAACTGAACAAGACCTTTTACAAGCATTCATACATGAAATAGGTTTAAGTGAAAGTACGTTTTTTAAATCAGCCTCTTGCTGAAGTAAGTGTTCAAGATTTCCCAATAAAACCACCCCAGAGTTTTCATCACCTTGATTTGTTTCTAAGTTGCATTTCACACAGACATAAAGAAAATGTTTATTCATAATCACCTCGACACTCCAGAAGCCTAACTTTAGCTTAAGTTATGTTTCGATGGTAAGATCTTTTTCTGGGGTAGTATCAATTAGCTAAATAAAAAATTGTATTCCTACCGCATGCTCTTAACGACCGCGGTCACTCCATGAACAATATGCTGGGCGTGCAATGCTTAGCTGCCTATGGGTTTAAGCGCAGTGAGCGAAAAATCTAAAAAACCAGCAATATCGTAATTAAATTACGAAGCTATCGCAAAATCATAAAAATATGGTAACATCCACAACACAATTAAAGACTATGAAAAATTCATGAAAATAAATTATTTACTCATCGCCATGACTTTGATTATAGCAGGTTGCGCACAATCCAGACTAGATTTTAAAGAAGAGCCATTAACAGGACAAAAATACTGCGTTGCCAGCAATAAGCTTATTGCTTCAAAAAATAGTGAATCCGCAGATTTTAGTTTAAAATACACAAAAGATGATTCTTTAAAAAAGGCACCTCTTAGAGCAACTTTAGGTGTGTTTCAAAAAGGCAGAGAATATAATATCAACCCCCATGAATCGCTCAAGCTAATTATAGACGGTGTTTCCTACAATCTAGACATCACAAATTCTTTTCAAAATCCACTTGAAGTAGTTACCCAAAATCCTATTTTTTTACCTGGCGGAACTCTTATGCTTGGCTCTGTAAAAGAGTTAACAAGCAGAACAATGTTATTTTTTCTTTCTCTAGATTACCTATCAAAAATGATAACTGCGAAAAGAGTAGAGTTTGAAATTTCTGCACCATCTACGAGAAATTCTCCTAATTCACAGGGATATCCAATCCTGTTGGAGCTCAACCCCGAATCCATAGCTTTTCTTAAAGATTTTCAAGATAAATGCGTAAATAATTTTCCTAATTAATTTGGAGTAGACAAATGAAAATATCACAAAATTTAGTATTAATTTCCCTATGCACAATAGTTTTTTCAGGTTGCGCAGCAAAAAGAGAGATTGTTTCCTTGCCTGAGTCTGTTCAAAAAGAAATCAAAAGCACTGATGTTTATATCGAGAAATGCGAGCAGAAAGTAAAGGCTGACATAGAAAGCTCAAATATGAGTAAATATGCTGGTGGAGGTTTGCTATTTGCTCTGGTTGATTGTGCTGTTATGTCTCACCGTGATAATTGCGCAGATGACGCGTTAACATGTGTTCAAAAAGAAATTGTAACATTTGATTTCCAAGAAAAATTCAGTAAAAAAATTGAACGTAAGCTACAAGACACAAATTGGCTGCACATACAAAAAATCAATCATATAACAGGCATTAATGACGAAGCTCATCAGGAAATTTTCAAAAAAGCCAATACAGATTGCGTTCTCACAAGTAAATTTATATATAGGCTTAACCCAGAATTAAACGTTCTAAGAGGGACATTATACTTAACGCTTTATCCAACTAGCGAAAAAATTAAAAAAATGGTCAATGCTACTGATTCTTTAGAAACGCCTATATTCAAATTTCACATTGCAGCAACTCAGTCACTACCAGAAGCAACCAAGGAAATTGAAGAAAATGCGAAACTTTGGGCACAAAACAATGGAGCATTCTTAAAGCAATCACTTGAAAATATTTTTAACCAAGTATTTGACAACTTAGATAAGATTCTTAATACGCCAAATCACTTGCCCGGAGAATAATTCGGAGAGGGATTGCGCCCATAAACCGTCATCCTGAGCCCTCGTCAGAGGGCGTCGGGATCCAGTGAGTGTTATCTATATCACCCTACCGCATGCTCTTAACGACCGCGGTCACTCCATGAACAATATGCTGAGTCGCAAGGGCGGCAACAATTACGCCGAACACTCGGGTCAATACATTCATGCCAATAACACCCAGGACTTTCATTAATTTTTCGCCCAAGCACAAAGTCATATAGGTAAGAAACAGCACAAAAACGGCAATCACAACCACGCTTAATCCGGCAAATGTGTGCACATGTTCCGCTTCTCGCATAAGCACCACAATAGAAGTCATGGAACCAGGCCCGGCAATTAGGGGAATAGCCAAGGGAAAAACCGAAATATCATCACTATGAGTTGCTTCGCGTTCCTCGGCATTTGTGGGCGTGCGCGACCCGGTTGATTTTGCCATCACCATTTCAATACCAGCTAAAAGCAATAAAAATCCACCAGCAATGCGAAAGGCGGGTTGAGAAATCCCCAGGGCATTTAGCAAACTATCCCCGGCAAGAGCAAAGAAAATCAGTAAAACTGCGGCAATAATACAGGTTTTTTTCGCAATCTGTTTACGCTGACTGTGCGTGTCAGACCTGGTTAAGGCAATGAATACCGGCACCACAACAAAGGGGTCAATAATAACAAATAACGTTACGAATGTTTGCCATAAAAACTTAGACATTTTTAGCTAAACTCTTCCCCCACTTTCTGTTATTTTAAAGCAATAATCCTAAACAAACCATTAAAATGCCCTTGGTTGAAATTACACAAAGCTCACACCCGGTGATTTTGGAACTGCTTTACGCAACGGATGCAAACTTTACAGGCAAAGCTATATACAAAAATGCACGGTGTTTTTTGCAAGAAAAGGCAATGCCCTTGTTTGAAAAGGTGGTGCAATTAGCAGCAAACCAAGGCTATACAATAAAGATATTTGACACCTTTCGCCCCAAACAAGCCGCACAAGCCTTGTGGGATTTCTGCCCAAACCCCATATATGTAGCGGACCCACAAAAAGGTTCGAATCACACCCGCGGTGTTGCCATTGACTTAACCTTGGTTGATAAAACAACGGGTCTAGACCTTGATATGGGCACCCCTTTTGATGATTTCACGGATAATTCACACCATAGTGCGATTTTACCCCCCGAAGTGGCTCGTAATCGCTACTTGCTATTGGGAATGATGATGAGCGCCGGATGGGATTTTTACAATAACGAATGGTGGCATTATCAGCTATTTTCCCCACGTGATTATCCACTCATTGAACACGACCATGGAATAATGTAATGCTACCTAATTCAGAATGGATTCTTCTGGCACTACTTGCGGTTATTTTATTAAAACCGGAAGATGTCCCCAAAATCGCAAAATTCTTAGCAAAAGCCATGCGCCAGGCACAACACCTGTGGAATGAATTGGCGTTAAGTGAACTTGATAAGCACAACGCAACTGAACACTCTGGGGCTGAACATTCTGATGCTAATTCAAAAAAACACCCATTCAACCTATCCCCGCCAAAAGCGAAGTCTGGCCCTGTAAAAGATTAAGCTTCCTGTTCCCACGGGTTTACGAAAGAATCACAATAAAAATTATCTATAAATTACTTTCTTTACAAAATATTAACACAAATAAGTAAATATAAATACAAACAGTATAAATAGATATTTTCTATGATCAGGTTTGTTGCATTTTTTATTTTAATGACACTTTGCATACGCGCCAATGCGGGAACGTTTGCCGATAATATGAATAGTGTGAATAAATCATTGGGCTCTGTTACTGGATCATCGACAGACAGCTCCACCGGCAGTCACAAGGAATCAGCTGCTAGTAAAAGTAATAGCTCTGATCAAGGAAGCTCTAGAGGGAAAGAAAGCTCTGGAAGTAGCGACTCATCTGAGGGCAGTGGTAGCAGTGGAGGTTCATCCGGTGGTGGTGGATCTTCTGGTGGAGGTTCATCCGATGGAGACAACTCTGGTAGTGCTTCAAGCGGTGGCGGTGGTAGTAGTGGAGATTCATCCGGTGGGGGCAGCTCTGATAGCAGCTCAACCAGTGGTGGTAATAGTGGAGGTTCATCCAGTGGAGGCAGCTCTGATAGCAGCTCAACCGGTGGTGGCGGATCTTCTGGTGGTAGCACCTCAAGCGGTGGCGGTGGGGGATCTGCAAGTGATGGATCAGGATCTGCCGGCAGCAACGGTAGCAGTCCTGCGACTAGTGACAATTCTGGCAATTCCAGTGCAGATAGTGGTGGGTCTAGCGCCGGCGGTGCAGATGCAAGCGCAGACTCTGATAACAAAAAAGGTAAAGGCAAAAAAGCCAAAGGTAAAAAGGGCAA
>CAYUNR010000001.1:19309-25223 GCA_964446295.1 uncultured Candidatus Finniella sp.
AGACACTAAAACCAAAGACAGCAAGTCAAAAGACAAAAAAGGCAAAGACACTAAAACCAAAGACAGCAAGTCAAAAGACAAAAAAGGCAAAGACACTAAAGCCAAAGACAGCAAGTCAAAAGACAAAAAAGGCAAAGACAATAAAACCAAAGACAGCAAGTCAAAAGACAAAAAAGGCAAAGACAAAAAGGGTAAAGGCAAAAAAGGCAAAGACAAAAAGGGTAAAGGCAAAAAAGCCAAAGATAAAAAGGGTAAAGATAAAAAAGCCAAAGGCAAAAAGAAAGTCGATGGCAAGAAAAAAGCCGGTGGCAAAGCTAAAGGCGGTAAGAAAAAAGCTAAAGGTGGTAAAGCCAAAGGTGGTAAGAAAAAAGCTAAAGGTGGTAAAGCCAAAGGTGGTAAGAAAAAAGCTAAAGGTGGTAAAGCTAAAAAATCAGGAGGAGCCAAAAGAGGTAACGCTAGAAAAGCGCCCGCTCAAAAACGTAGAAGATAGAGCCCCCCAAGTCGTTTAACTCAGGGGCTCACAGTGTGGCTCAGTATTTAAAGAACGCCACGCCTCTCTTGGTCACGTTCCATTGATTCAAACAAAGCCGAGAAGTTTCCCTCACCAAAGCCTTGATGGCCTTCGCGTTGAATAAGTTCAAAGAAAATTGGCCCAATAACTGTTTCGGTGAAAATTTGGAACAATATTTCCTTACGTTCTCCATCAACTTCACCATCTATCAAAATTCTATGTTTTGTTAATGTTTCATAGTCTAGATTTAAGGTCGGGAAGCGCTCGCGCACAACTTCGTAGTATGTTTCACTAATATCTAAAAACTTAATTCCGTGTTGTTTGATTGTGTTAACGCTTTCAACAATATTTTTCGTGGTCAAGGCTATGTGTTGAATGCCTTCACCTTTGTATTCGCGTAAATATTCAGCAATCTGCGATGAATCTTCAGTCGGTTCATTAATAGGAATGCGAATTTTTCCGCAAGGACTAGTCATCGCGCGACTTAGCAAACCAGTTTTTTGTCCTGTAATGTGGAAATAACGAATTTCACGGAAGTTAAATATTTTCTCATAGAAATTAGCCCATTTAGTCATTTGACCTTGAAAAACGTTGTTCGTTAAGTGGTCAATAATTTCAAGTCCATTACCCTTAGGATTCACATCAACACCAGGTAAAAATTCAAAGTCGTAGTCATAAATTGTTTTTGAATCATAACGATCAACGAAAAAAATCAAACTATCACCCACTCCATAAATTGCAGGAATGGTTACTTCACCATGATTAATCGCAGATTTATATGGCCTTGCACCCAAAGAAATTGCTCTATTTAAAGCAAATTCAGAATCTTTCACGCGTATTGCCATTGCACAGGCAGAAGGACCATGGGCCGTAGCAAAGTCAGATGCAAAAGAATTTGGTTCTTTGTTCACAATAAAATTAATTTGACCCTGTCTGTACAAGAAAACATTCTTAGAACGATGCTTAGCAACTAGTGAAAAACCCAAAGATTCAAAGGTTTCGCCCAAGCTTTCATCGTCATTAGGGCTTGCAAATTCTACAAATTCAAACCCATCGGTTTGCATTGGATTGTATTCAGATACATCATCGGTTTGAGTTGGCAAATCATGAACAGCAAAAGACATAAATCTCCTAAGGTTATTTTATAAATTTATTTACAGTAAGCGAGAAATTCACCCATGCCAAGTAAAGAATCTAATTATTTTGCATTCTTAAAGCGTACATTTAATTCACGATGGTGCGCATGACATATGGCAACGGCCAAGGCATCAGCCGCATCGTCAACAACGCCTTTGGGCATAGTTGGCAATAGCAATGCCACCATTAAAGCAACCTGGTGTTTTTCGGCGTGCCCTGACCCTACCACTGATTTTTTCACCTTGTTTGCCGAATATTCAGCCACTTTTAATCCGAACGATGCAGGCGTAAATAAAACCACTCCCCTTGCCATACCAAGCTTCAAAGCAGATGCAGGGTTTTGATTCACAAAAGTTTCTTCTACAGCAGCTTCATGGGGTTGAAATTGCTGCAATACATTTAATAATTCCTGGTGCAAAGTGTTCAGCCGATTTGCCAATTCTGCCTTTGCATCGGTCTTGATCACTCCATGGGCTACGTAACTTAGTGAATTTCCCTGCGCTTGCACAATGCCCCAACCGGTGCGTTGAAGCCCTGGATCAATTCCCAATATTTTGACCATTCATCACCAAAAAATTATATGAACTTGTCAAGCATACCCGGATGCCATAGAATAGTCACCCTAAGCACCTATTATAAAGTTTTATGAAAACCGAAAAAACACTTTCTATTCTAAAGCCAGACGCTACACGTCGTAACATCACTGGAAAAATTAACGCTAAAATCGAAGCTGCTGGTTTGCGCATTATCGCTCAAAAACGCCTTCACCTTAGCTTACCTCAAGCACAAGCATTTTATGCTGTACATGCTGAGCGCGCATTTTTTGGTGAGCTTTGCCAATTTATGATCAGCGGACCAGTTGTTGTTCAAGTTCTACAAGGTGAAGACGCAGTAGCTAAATACCGCGACATTATGGGCGCTACAAACCCAGCTAACGCAAAAGAAGGCACAATCCGCCAAGAGTTTGCAGAATCTATTGAAGCAAACTCAGTACATGGTTCTGACTCTGCAGAAAATGCAGCAAATGAAATTGCTTATTTCTTTAGTGATCTAGAAATCGTTGGTTAATTTACCCAACATTTTAACCGGCGTTCGCTTCTTTGGAACGCCGGGCCTTATCTACTTATACCTCTGTCAAAATTATTTTTTAGCCTTCTGGGTTATGCTGTTTTTGGGTATTACCGATTGGTTAGATGGATTTTGTGCTCGTAAATTCAAACAAGAATCACTATTTGGTAAAGTATTCGACCCTATTGCCGATAAAACACTGATGATTGGAATGTTTGCAACACTTGGCTACTTGAAAGCCCTACCTTTAGCATTTGTTTTGTTATGCCTTGGCAGAGACGTATTAATCGCCCTTGGCGGCTTTGCAATGATGCGGTCAGCCTACAGAAAAGATTTATCCCCAACCAAAGCCAGTAAAATTAATACTTTTTTGCAAATACTTTGCATTTTAGTGGTCACTTATCGCTTGCATGCCCCATCTATTAGTCCACACGTACTGTTTAGTGAAAGCGTTTTACTTGGACTTACCAGCCTATTTACAATTGCATCTGGCATGCAATATGCAAAAACCTTTTGGAGATTTCTAAAAAATACGTAAGAATTCAAGTATCACCTGAAGTTGATTGTTCTTATGTTTTTTGCACGACCACGCACTCCTACCCGCCTTGAAATATGGCCCACCTTTGTTGATGCTTTATCTACAGTACTAATGGCCATTGTTTTTGTGCTCATGACATTTCTTGTTGCCCAAGTTTTTTTAGTGGAAACAATTAACACAAAAGACACCGAAGTCGCCAGACTTCAAGCTCAGCTCAGACTATTTGAAGAAAGTCTTGCAAAGGCAAAAGACAGCCATGAAAAAGCATCCGCTAAAGTAACTTCCCTTGAAGAATTAATGGCCAATTTAAATGCGCAATTAGCAAAAATCACTCAAGATTTAGACCTTGAAAAGAATGCCCATACCGATCAACGCACAGCTAATGAGCGCCTAAAGACTGATCTAGAAAAGCTAGAAGAACGATTGCGTCAACTGCAGGCCTTATTAAATCAAGCTCAAACCGAAGCAATTCAAAAAGATGCTGAAGTTAAAAAGCTACAGCTAGGCCTTCAAGCATTAGAAAAAGAACAAGAAAAACATAAGGACTCAATTAGGGTTGGGCAGTTTCGTTCACAATTTTTTGCACAATTAAAAAGCATATTAGGTGACCGTAGTGATGTGCGCGTTGTCGATGACCGCTTTGTGTTCCAATCAGAGGTTTTGTTCACTATTGGTTCAGCAGAGCTTGGCGAAGAAGGCAAAAAACAACTTAATGAATTGATAAAGGCATTAAAAGAAATTGGCAGCAAAATCCCACCAGAAATTAACTGGATTCTTCGCGTAGATGGCCACACAGACAAGCACCCCATAAAAAGCACGCAGTTCCCTTCGAACTGGGAACTTTCCGCAGCCCGCGCCATTGCCGTTGTGCAATACATGATTAAAAAGGGCATTAATGGTAAACACTTAGTAGCCGCAGGCTTTGGAGAATTCCAACCAATCAACACGGAAGAGGTTGACCGCAACCGCCGTATTGAATTTAAGTTAGATCAAAGGTAGCGGATATTATCCAACGGATATTACCCACAGGTCCCTACGATCAAGTCGTAGGGAAATTGTGATGGAGTCAATTCGAAGGAAAACAGCAGTAAGCATCTTCTTTAGTTTTACTATGGCTTGACCATAGGATCCATATTTATAACTTCCTTGTCATCTCTGACTCGACCACAGATCCATTGACACTAATCATTACAGACACCCGCTTCTTTTTAACTTGATTCTAAAGTTTTCTTGTGTACAATAAGTAACTTCTTCAAATTAAAAATACCGTGAATTGTAATTACAGTCTCTATTCTAAGATTTTAGCATTATTTTTTACTACTTTTATTTCACTTTGTGCAATGGAAAATGATTTGTCTGGCTCTGGCAAAGCTAGTAACTCCAGCTCTTCTACACCCAATGCTATTCGTCAAGAAATTATAGATAGTATTAATCTGGACTCTGGAGGAGAAACCCTAAAACAAGCTTTAGCAGATATTCCGGAAGCGCGGTTAACACCAGCTTTAAAAAAAACATTGATTAATCTTACCCAAGGAATACGTCCTAAGATATGTCCTTTTAGTCTTGAATACATTATAACGGAAGAAGATATAATCGAGTTAATTAAGGTTATAGTAGCAATTCCAGAAGCACGCTTAGCTTATTTTGAATCAACGGTAAATCGTCTTAATGGAAGACACAATGGATATGAAAAATACATATTAATCACAGAGTTAGCAGGCATTCCGGAAAATCGCTTAGCTTATTTTACAGCAACTGCTATTTATCTTTCCCAAAGAATGAATATAGAAGAAATACCCTATTTGGTTTTCGCTTTGTCCGCTATTCCTGAAAAGCGGTTTACAGTACATTTTGCAGCAACTGCGATTCATCTCACCAAAGGGTTATATGGTGATGATCAAATCGATTTAATTAACATTTTAGCAGCTATGCCGAAAGCAAAGCTGGCTGCTTTTGCACCAATGGTCAATCGTCTTTTCCAAGACATAACTATTATGCGTGAGTATGAAGATAATGATGAAATCAATAAACACGATTTCATTAGAATTTTAGCAGACATTCCAGAAGCACGATTAGCTAATTTTGAAGCAACGGTGAACCGAATCACCCAAGGAACAACTTATCATGAGGGCGACGAATGTGATAAATGCGGTATGATTTGGACTTTAGCAGAAGTTCCAGAGGCACAGCTAGCTAATTTTGCTAATATTCCTGATCATACATTACAACAACTGAGTGAATATGTACCATACAGTGAGAGACGAGACCTAATAAGAAGATTATCCATCATGGAATATAACCTGTGGCAAGCAGAAATTACGGAAATTATTAACGATTATAGTCGTGATGATGATGACGAAACTCTCCCTGGCGTTGCGTTTGAAGTGCATAACTATGCAAATACACAAGTGACAACAAGTAGTAGTTCTGCCACTTCAAGTTCATCATCTCCCATGCGTTTGGATGATGCTGTAATGCAAAATATGGCTCAACGTTTGCAAACAGGTAAAATTACACCTATGGCTTATGCTGAAGCTGCAACTCTTTTGAAAGGATGGATTAAACAAAAATATTCCAATTCCAATTCGAGCCCCGATACACTAACAAGAGCTAAACACGCAGCTTTTGCTAAATTAGCAAGCGATACAGATTATGAACAA
>CAYUNR010000001.1:25323-55286 GCA_964446295.1 uncultured Candidatus Finniella sp.
AAGAGCTAAACACGCAGCTTTTGCTAAATTAGCAAGCGATACAGATTATGAACAAGTTATAAGCACAGCTGTTAGTTTCTTACAACAGTTTCACCCTGAAAGTGTAGACATATGGCTTGATGGGTTCTTAACCGAATCAATAACTGCTTATGGAAATAATGGAGAAAGCTGTAGCAAAGGTATTAAAGAACGTGTTGCTACTGGCATGCGAAATATTGACCCTGAATTAGACACGTTATTTGCACAAGCAGAAGGCCCGAAACTTGCTAGTACATTTTTGGCAGGTTTAAGACTAAATGATCCTGTGCGCTGCGAAGTCATAGTCAAAGAGTTGATAAGGCTAGAGCTTAATGTAGATAGCGATGCATCCCAGGCAGCTAAAATTTTTGAACAATATATGAGAGAATCATTAGCTAGCTATGGTGTGTCTGCTGACAAATACTTACTTGAAATACAAAGGATGAAAGAGCTTGTTGCTGAAGAAGGTGGATTTGATACGTATATTAAACCAATTCTACTGGATATTGATGATTCATCCCTTGCTAATTCCAGAAAACGAACTATAGCTTCAGCCGAAGACCTTAGTTATCCAAATAAAAGACAAAGAGAATAAAAGATAAAACCTTGATATTACTTATCTGAATCATGAAGTTACCCACTGGACCCTGACGCCTGCGTTGCAGAAACTGGGCGACGCGCGCCCCTCAATACCATCCATTATCAATAAGGAAAAAGGAGAGAGTGAACCTCCCTCCTCCGTAGTTTTATTAAGCAGCTGGTGCTGCTGTAGAACTTTTTGCAGAGTCTGCAGTCACTGGCGCAGTTGGCTTTGCATCGGCTAACACTACTTTTGCTGGCACAACATCTGCCGCTTTCTCTGGTGCAGCAGCAGACACATCTGCTGAAGGTGCAGGCGTCACCACTGGCACAGCAACAGTAGTATCTGCAGTTTTATCAGCAGATTTTTCTGGTGCAGCAGCAGGTGCATCCGCTGCAGGAACAGGTGTTGCGGCAGGTGCAACGGTTGCATCAGCTGGCTTCACTTCTTCTTTCTTAGGCTCTTCCTTTTTAACTTCTTCTTTTTTTACTTCCGGTTTAACCTCAGCTGGCTTTTCACCCGCAGCTAATAAACCCTTCACTTCATCTTCAGCAGGGCAAATGTTAAAAACTAAAAAATCCCCTTGCTTTGAAAGCACTGCGTACAACTTTTTTTCACTCGCAGAAAAATCAAAAGCAACAGGTCCAGAACCACCAGACAACTTCGCTTCTGCTTCTCGCATTACATACATAATGCTTTGTTCAACTGCTTGGTTAATTTTTTCCTTTTTAAAGTGGGCAACGCGAATGTACTTATCACCATCTTTTTTAATCACCACAACATAGTGCTGATCATCAACTTTAATTTTGTCTTCCTGTTGAGATTTATTGATTGCTTCAACGGCATCTTCTGGGCTTCTTGCAAAAGCTTCCCTAATTAGCACATCGCGTTCAGCAAGGGTTGAAACAGATGCCGCCAAACCAAAGCTCAGTGACGACGCTAGCATTAAACCTATTAATAATTTTGATTTCACAAAATCTCCTGACAATATTTTTAAGTAATTCTACCTGAGCCATTATAAGTTGTAAAACTTTTTGCGTGCTCAAAGTTTCAAACACCCATGGCTTTTTCCTTGAAAAATTTTACAGAACTCTCTATATACTACTTATTATCAAAATAAACATTAAAATAAGCGGGAGAATAAAATATGAAAAGATTTTTTGCAGTATTAACACTTGCTACAGCAATTCATGCAATGGACGGAGTAAACCAAGGACAAGACCCTCGAGAATTTTTAACAATTAAAGCAAATTTCCGTCAAAGTTCCATCGCATTCAATCTATTTCATCCGCTTGAGGAAGGTGGAATTGTTTTAACTGAAGCACAAGTAAAACAAAAATACATAAATGAATTTCAAGCAATAAACCATATAATTTCATCACAAAGCACTGATTTTACGTCTATGCAAACTCTAATTCAATCATTACACAGAATGATAAATTCAGCCACGACTGCTTTATTTGCACCTATTGAAGGCTATGAGGAAGGTGGAATTGTTGTAACTAAAGAACAAGCCAAAAAGGCGATAGAAAAAGATTTATCTAGCGCAAGTATTGTTCTTTCCTTAATTCAGCATTAATAATTTATGTAAAAGAAGGTAACTAACTTCACCTTCTTTTACATTTCTTAAACACCCATGGCTTTTTTCATGAAGAATTTTTTCAAAGGTGGAATTTTTCCAACCACTGCAAGGCCGGCTTGACGAACAAAACTAACTACTTGGCTATCACTTTCAAAAAGTCTGGTCAGCCCATCGGTAAAGAAATAGAGCCCTTTGTGGTCTAGTTTACGACGACGGCTATATTGGTTTAACAAATGTTCTGCCCCTAAATCTCCCCCTAAATCTTTAGCATCGACCAATAGTTGCGCAAGATCTGCCACGTCACGCCAACCCAAATTAACCCCCTGCCCCGCTATGGGGTGCAGTGCATGGGCCGCGTCCCCCACCAAAACTGTGCGCGGCGCTGTGGCTTTATCTACGGTTAAGGCAATCAGGGGAAACGTCCAGCGAATACTGTTCAAAGTCACTTTTCCAAAAAATGGAAAAATATCCATTAATTTTTGTTCTAATTCAGGAGTTGGAATAGTTTCCCATGGGCAATCCTTAGGTCCGCACCAGACAACCCCTGATTGATGTTGCCCATCAACGGTATCAACCATCGGCAACATGGCAAAGGGACCAGATGGTTGAAAAACTTCCCACGCCGTTGCTTGGTGTAGCTTTTCATGGATGAAATGCGCCACTAAAGCCTTATGGCCATATTCCTTGGTTTTGCTTTTAATGTGTACTTGGCCACGCACCCAAGAATGCCTGCCATCTGCGCCAATAACTAATGGTGCTTTTAAAACACCGTGTTCCTTGGTGTGCACTTCCCCGGGCAACAACTGCTGCAGGGTGCAATTATCAAGCACTTCAACCAATTCAGCATTTTTCACCCCATCAAACAGAGCATTTAATAGGCAATCAAATTCAATAATATACCCCATAGGGTCAGTCCCTAGGTCTTGGTAATCATAATCAAGGGTCCAAGCAGACCCCTGTTCAAAAACGCGAATATGATTAATTCGTTGAGCCGTAGGTTCCAACGCTTGCCACAATCCGCAACTTTCTAAAAACCGTTTAGAGCCAAGAGTTACCGCAATCGTGCGCCCGTCTTGTATTGATGGTTTTGCAAATGCATTGCGTTCCAGCAACTGCGATTTTATCCCTAGTTGCGAAAGGCGAATTGCCAAAGCCGCCCCAACTAACCCTGCACCAACTATAATGACCATAACATACCTTGCCTCAAATACTTTGCCCCTTTAACATAAGTTAAAACTCTCAAGAATTCAAAGCATGCATGTATTGTTAGTTGGCTATGGCGCTATGGGCGGGGCCCTACTAAAAGGCTGGGAAGCATTTTGCAAGGTCACGATTGTTGACCCGTTTAAACAAGAGTGCGCAAAATCAATTCATGAATTGCCAGATAACTATTGCCCAAATGTCATTGTCATTGCTGTAAAACCACAAATGCTTGCACAAGTCATGCCGGCTTACGCAAAATTTCAAGACGCACTGTTCATTTCCATTGCCGCAGGTGTTCCAAGCAAACACTACACCCAGTGGTTAGGAGAAAAAGTACGCCTTAGCCGGGTCATGCCTAACTTACCTGTCATTGTATCTCAAGGGGCCAGCGCCTATGTGCTAAATGAAAACTGCACAAGTAATGATGATGCAATTGTCAGCACCTTATTTGAAAAAGTAGGCATCGTTGAAAAATTAGCGAATGAAGACTTGTTTGATGCGGTAACCGCCCTTTCAGGTTCAGGCCCTGCTTATGTATATTATTTGTGTGAATGCTTAGAACAAGCAGCCGTTGAACTGGGCTTAGATCAAGACTTCGCAATGCGATTTTCCAGACAAACCATTATTGGTGCCGCTGCAACATTGAAAGAATTACCCGCATCAGCTGAAGAATTGCGTATCAATGTTACAAGCAAAGGTGGCACAACCGAAGCCGCCCTTGGGGTTTTAATGGGAAACAACAATTTGCAGAATTTGTTTTCAAATGCCTTAAAGGCTGCCCATAACCGCGCTCAAGAACTAGCAGTATAAAAATTTATGTATAATTAATAATTTATTATTGAACACTATGGTATTATTTAGTTTAAGAACGGTTCTTCAGATATATGACTTCAATGTATTCGCTTAAAGCCCAAAAGAATACAAATGGCGAAGCTATGTCTGCATGCAAGGTTGGTGCCAAGGCGGGTGGCCCGCCCTTATTTTGGGCGGGGGTGGGGGATGGCCCCATATACCACCATAAAATTAATAAATCGTTAAAAACCAATAATAAATATTTTGAACTAATCATAAAAAACTTGCATACTGCCCTCCTTATGAAAGTTATTCGACTTCTTTTTGTTTTTGCATTTTTCCCGTTTCTGCACGCCGAAACGGTTGTGTGCAGTTTTTCAATTTTACAAAATTTATGCACTCAGTTATGCCAGGGAATTGATAGCATTCAGGTACACACAATTGTACCAAAGTCGGTTGACCCGCACATGTATCAGCCAAAACCAAGTGATTCAAAAACCCTAGCAAAAGCCGATTTGGTAATCACCAATGGCCTAAATTTAGAAGGGTGGATCACCAATCTAATTGATGGCTCTGGCTACAAAGGAAAAGTAATTATTGCTAGCGAAAATATATCAGCTCGCCACCTTGGAAAATTACCAGACCCACACGTTTGGCATAGCCCTGAATTGATTAATTTAATGATTAATAACATTACAAACGCATTGAAAGAAGCTTTTCCCAGCCACGCATCAACATTTGAAAAAAACGCAATCAGCCTAAAAGCCACGTTCAATGAATTGCAAACCAATGTTGTTGAGCTTTTCGCAAAAATCCCCCAAAGCAAACGGGTAATGCTAACCACTCACGATGCTTTTTCATATTTCGCCCAATGCTATAATGTTGTGGTTTTAAGCCCTCAAGGCGTTAGCACTAGTGATGACCCATCCGCAGCAGATATGAAAAACTTAATAGGCCAAATTCGCTCCTTGCAAATTTCTGCCATTTTTCTAGAAAATTTATCAAATCCCAAAATTCTTAACGCTATTGCTAATGAGACTGGAAAAAAGGTAAGTGGCGTTTTGTATGCCGACACTCTAAAAGATGACTTAAACTTGCAAGACACCCTGTGGTACAACGCCGTAACAATAGCAGAGGCGATGAATGCTTGATATTAACGCCATTTGGGAAAAGGCGGAACAGTCATCACAAGAACTCACATTTGAAGAAATTCAGGCACTAATTAATGACCGCCTTTGGGCAGTGACAGAACAACTTTCAACCGTTAGCCTAAACAGCACAAATGAAACCTTGTTCGACCTAATGATGCTGGTTTTTGACAGCTTAACAGAAAAACGTGCCTGTATTTTGAACAGCTGGAACACCATTACCCTAGACCCTAAATGCATTTGTGAAGCACAATCACAAATTATTGCTGCTATTGATGGGTGGCATCAAACCCTAAATCTGCACTGGAACACTGCTCGTTATGTGCAGAATTTATTGTTTTTATGCGCCCTAATGTACGCCGCAGCCGTTTGGAAAGACGATACCAGCGCAGATAATTCAAAAGTCATGGCCAAAATTGACGAGCTGATCGGTTGGTTAAACGCCAGCAAATCAGCTCCGTTTGATTTACTTGAAAAAGTAAAAAGTATGGTTATGGGGTAGTATGTAAAAAATGTTTTGCGAATATTGAGCCATCACTAGCGCGCATAGAAATAATTGTGGAAAAATCAACAAATTTATCCATTACTTCCTGAAAAGTCATCTGTTGAAAAGGAGTATTAATGTAATAATCTACACCATCCGCGCGACGCTCTTGAATAATATCTGGAACAGCTATCCCTGAAATAGTATATCCCAAACTAATTAGCTGTTTTTTTATCAATTCAAATGAATCTGAAAACATAGATGAAGCAAGGTATACCTTTGCATTTTCTTTAGTTTCAGCAGGAATATCTTGCAAAACATTCTGTAACGCTGCAAATGCAGATCCCATAACTATTTCGCCTTCAGCATTTGTATAAATCTCAGCAGGCGAGCAGTGTAACATGTAACTTCCCGAAACAGTCCAGACTGCTATTCCAATACAATTACATACTCCATTAGTACGTAATATGCGACCCATAGTAAAATCTGAAACAATTTCGCAAGCTAATGGTGCAAATAAATATTTTTCAGTTGAAGCATCTGAAAATGTTTCACAAGAAAGTTCAGGATCTTCACTATTTTGTATGAATGGCAGATTTCCTAGTTTTGCTCTAAATTCTGCCAATTTGGCGGGATCACAGATAATACGATCAGTTCTTGAATCATATGCTGAATATAAGGTTGTCCTTTCTACAAACAATTGCTCAGGCACATCAGTTGCGCTTAGATTGTTAGCAATATGCATAGAAAAGAAAAAAATAAGGAATATTTTTATCATTAGATCTTACCTTGTAAGAAAAAATTTATACATAAGATGTAACATACGCATACTTGATTTTCTAGTTCTTAATAATAACATTTGCACTGAAATACCAAATTTTAATGATTTAACATTCATAAAATCCTCCAGAGTCATATAGACATTTAGAATGTAAATTACTGCGCAGTGATAGATAAATATTTAATAAAATAAAAATATTTGCAGGTTCAGCAATTTTAAATCTATTATACAACCTCGATATATATTTTAAAGAGGTTTTATGTCAATATTTTTTAAACAGTTTTACAAAAAATTCGTGATATTTGCTTTTGCTTACTTTAGCAGTGGTTGCTTGTATTCACCTATTTATAACAATGATAATGCATTTGAAGAACTGCGCAGAGGAAGTCAAATTGCAACCTTTGCTTGGCGTACAAATTCAAACAATAACACTGTTATAAGGGATGATGCAGGACACCACGTAGCAACCATTTTCACCCTACGCTACGATCATAAAGGAAAAATTGGGGTATATTTGAATAAAGCTGATGGATCAACAGAATCTATACTTCCATTCGAGGATCCTCTTAAAGCAAAAGAATGGATCATTAGTAGAGCTCCTATCTTAGGCATATCCCTTGCCAGAGAATAGACCTATTCAAAATAATATAGGCAAAAGGCGCAAGCCCTTTGCCATTAATTACATTTAAGCTAAATCTATTTTTTCAGGTAGCGAACCGCAGCTGCCACCAACACTGATTTCACAATTCCTGGCAAAATAAATGGCACGAGTCCGAATGAAATTGCTTTATCAGGGCTTACATACGCACAAAGCCAAAGCACGCCACACACGTACAACGTTGTTTGACCTGCAAAAGCAATTAACAACATTTCTTTGGTATTTGCATTGGAAAAACGCTCTCTAAGTGTGCACATTACCCAAACTGCTACCAAAAAACCAAAATAGAAGCCACCTGCTGGCCCCATTAATTTTGCAAAACCACCACTGAAGTTAGCAAAAACGGGAGCGCCTAGTGCTCCTAACATCAAGTAACTTGTTACACTTCTGAGTGCATCTGCTTTTGAAAAGGTAAGGCCAATCACAAGCATAGCAACTGTTTGCAATGTAATAGCTACGGGCTGAATCGGTATGCTTACCTGGCCACAGAAAAATAATAAACCAAAGCCAATAACCGTTAATAAAACACGAGAATTTCTAATGTATTGAAAAGCTAATTGCATAAAGTACCACCTTTTGAATAAAAACTACCTTATGTCTTAGCCCTTTTTCGCAAAGTGTGCTAGTAGTTAAGATTGGTTTGTTCTGTTTTTTAGCGAAGATAATGATATATTTACAAAATTTGACCCGCCGCTTTGGCGGGCGTGTTGTTTTAAACAGCCTTAGTCATAGGTTCCCAGAACAAGGGTGCGTAGGACTTGTGGGCGTTAATGGTTCTGGAAAATCAACATTGCTTAATATTTTATGCGGACTTGATGAACCAGATGATGGATCAGTCATTAAACCACGCGATGTCGTCATTGGCTATTTACCACAAGAACCAAACCCCAACCCAATGCCTACTCTTTTAGAGGAAGCCCTTGGCGGTGCCGAATACATTTTAGGTTTACAGAAAAGGCTTACTGAAGTGCTTACCTTAATGGAAAATTCCTGCACTGATGAAGTCGCTAAAGAATATGACCACATTATGCACGAACTCACCTATTTAGATGGCTTTTCAATTGAATCAGAAGCAAAAGAATTGCTATGTGGACTAGGCTTTAAAACAGATGATTTTGGTAAGGACCCAAAAACCCTATCGGGTGGCTGGCGCATGCGCTTGGAATTGGTGCGTTTGTTTTTGAAAAAACCAAATTTCCTAGTGCTAGACGAGCCCACAAACCACTTAGACCTTCCTAGCATGGAATGGGTTGAACGCTTTTTGAAAAACTTCCGGGGCTGTTTGGTGTTTGTATCCCATGATCGGTCATTGATTAACCGCTTGGCTACCAACATTTTGCACCTTCACCATGGCGAAATGAATGCCTACGTTGGCAACTACGATAAATTTTTAGAGGCCTACGAATTAGAACAAGAACAAATTCAAGCACAAAAACAAAATTTGGGCGCAAAAGCACAGCAAGTGCAACAGTTCGTTGATCGATTCCGCGCCTCAGCAAGCAAGGCACGCCAAGTACAAAGCCGCGTAAAAATGCTACAAAAACTTTACGATGCCGATACAAACCTAAAGGTGGATGAGAAAAACCCACCCATGAGTGTTAAGCTTGAATGCGCTAAAAAAAGCGGACGCGTAGTACTACAAGCCAAGGACCTTTCCATTGGTTATGAAACGCCGCTTGTAAAAAAGCTTAGCTTCATGCTTGAACGTGGGCAAAAGCTAGCAATTGTTGGCGCCAACGGTATTGGTAAATCCACACTAATAAAAACCCTATTAGAAATTGTACCTAAGCTTGAAGGCGAAGTGGAACTTGGTCACGAAGTTGATGTCGCGTATTTCGCCCAGGATCAGCTGGACTACCTAGCACCAAAGGCAACCATGCTGGAAAACGTCATGCAGCTGAATCAGCACTTAAGCATAGGCCAAGCCCGGTCAATGCTGGGAGCATTTTTGTTTAAGGGAGACGATGTTTTCAAGCCCCTAAATGTACTTTCCGGCGGTGAAAAAAATCGCGTCGGTTTATGTTGCCTATTAGCTAAAAAAGCAAATACGTTGATTTTAGACGAGCCTACAAACCACCTTGATATGCAAAGCATTGATATTTTGGCGGAATCCCTTAGCGTGTTTGAAGGAACGGTTTTATTCGTAAGCCACAACCGCAGTTTCATTGACGATGTCGCAACCCATATTTTGGGCCTAAATGCACGCGGACAAACTCTGCTTGTGGAAGGCGACCTTGAACGGTTCGAAGCCAAAGCTGCCCAGGTTGAATTCTGTTGGAATTAGGGACTTGGCTCTGCTGTCAGTAAGCCATATACCTTTTTCGCAAGACTTTCCCCCGGAGTATTATCACCCATTATTGACGCAACTCGGATACAGTCCAGAGGTGTTTCTCCGCGTTTATTACGCAAACTCAATAATTTTTTAATGTTTGGAAATTTTTTTCTAGTGATTTTTATTATTTCGTTCACCGTATAATCATCTACATATTGTAAGTAGGGACCATGACTACCAGCTTGTGGAGTAAGAATAATACATATCCAGTGTAATAGGGTGTTTTGGTCCTCTCCAATTGCGTTAGAACCATGAGTTTCTATAAGCTGTCCAAGCAGTGACTAAAATTTCGGAAGGTGACCTTCGCTAATTGTTCTATAACTTAATTCTTGAAACTGACGAAGAGCTTCATCGTGAATACTAAGTGGTGCAGCCGATACCGACCTGTCACTAGCGTCAAGCCATTCTTGAAGTTCTTTACTTATTGTCATGCCAACAACATTACTCGAAAATAGAACTACCAAAAATGTTGCGATAAAAAAATGCATAATCCCACCCACTAAACTGTACCAATTGCTATTTTAGAGTAAGGAAAATTAAGAAAGCACTAACGCCACATTTTTTGAATGTCGCCACTTGCAACATTGCAATGAAAATACACTCTAAATTAACTCATTGTAAAACATACTAAGCTAGTAGATGCAAAACCCTTGGGAAATATCATGAAAAACACATTAAAAGTATCGCGCATCATTCTAGTCTTGGCAGGAACAATGCAAGTTTCTGCAGGTGAGCAACTAAATGATTCAGAAATTTATGAAAACCCAGACCGTATGAAGTACCGTCCACTTACCATACAAGATAGTATTAATGACAAACTTCCAGAAAATACAACATATGCTCAGCGAATTTTAGCGCTATTAGCAAATCCGCTTCTTGCCATAGAAAATGCCGGCGATTAACTAAATACTCTGCTTTTACTCATTGCTTTTTGGGCACTTAGGGACGCCCTTCTCGCCTTAAACAGAAAAACAGTGACATGAACCCCTATGTAAAATCCCCACAATTATGTTAAGTTCACCAAATGACCCTGCCCTATAAACCGATTTTATGAAAACAATTCTTGGCAAAATTTTGCGTAATCCAATCACCCAAAACGTGCTTGCATTCATTGCTTTTGCCTACATTAAGTTTGTGTTCATGACTAGCCGCTGGGAATTTAAAAACCGGGAAATTTTTGAATCATACATCAACCAAAACAAGCCTTTTATCGTGTCATTTTGGCATGGGCATTTGTTAATGTTGGCGTGCGCTTTGCAGTGGAAAGTTTCAGTGCACATGCTTATTTCAAATCACCGCGATGGAAAAATTATTTCCAAAACCATCAACCACTTTGGCATTCAAACTATTGCGGGCTCTACTAATAAAAAGGGTTTTGAAGCGGCACGTCAAATTCTGCAGGTGCTAAAACAAGGTCATGTTATAGGAATCACGCCAGATGGGCCGCGGGGCCCAACTGAAAAAATATCAAATGGCGTTTTGGAACTAGCGCGTTTGGCACAGGTTGATGTTATTCCCCTAGCCTACAGCTGCAAACCAATAAAACGTTTACGCACATGGGACAAATTTCGTTTCGCAAAACCCTTTTGCAAAGGTGTGTTTGTGGTAGGTGCGCCCGTTGCTCCAATAAATGATCTTGAGCAGCTTCGCACAACTCTTCAACAAGCTATGGATAAAACCGCAACAGCAGCCGATGCATTTTTTGCAAATTAGCCTTGTAACACTTCTCTATTTCCCAGGAATCGCCAACTTTTCTCTATTTAGCAAGAATAATCCCTATCCACCCCCACCCTTCATTTTGGGAGGGGCCCAGAATACACCAAAAACCATTAATATTCTGTTAAACGATATTTTTTGTAATATAATACCCCTTAATATGCTCAGCAATTAAACTTGAAACCTTTGCGGTTAAGTATTTGTTAACTGTACCTATTCCATACATTAAGTAGCAATTCCTACAAAAGCGCAGTCATGTTAATTTTGTGGTTTTTCGCATTTAATGCTCTTTATGCATCTCTACCTGATCCACTACTAGACTACCAAAAACATCTCAGTAGAATGTCACATTCTTCCGAAGCACCTTACCGCCCTAGCCTTTTGGCTACTGCGCGAAATAAAGAAAATGGAATCAGCTCGCAAGATTATAGCTTCTTAAAAGGCACTTCTGCATTTGCAGCATCTTGCGCCGAGTTAGCTCATAAAACAGGTATATTAGGCACTGACGTAACAGTGTTGTTATTGGAAAATTCTGGCATTAACCATGTACACATCAAAGAAATTGTTGAGGCAGGTTCCCCTGAAAAACCAACAGAAGAATCATATTGTCTTGATCATGGCTCCGCCATGGCAAGCTTAATTCATGCCATAGCACCTCATGCAAGTATTCGAGTACGCCCGACTAGCGAAGTAGGTTCAGCGTTAACCTCTATAAAGATTATTAATGCTTCATTTAGCAGTGGAATCGTAGAGGGGTTTCAACAAACATTCCCAAATATAGCAGCTGCAAATAATGTTCTTATTATGCAATCAGCAGGTAACTATCAGCAAAACCTCTCAACTGATAATTACACACAAAATGCCGATACATTACTACCCTTTACTATTTTTGCAGGCAGTTTAAAACAGGACTACAAAGAAGCCTCATATTCAGGATTTCCAGGTAATAACATAAAATTCCAACAAAGCTTTTTGTGGGTTGTTAGCGACTATGTACTAACTGCCACTGGCACAGTTGAATATTCCCCAACATCTGGCACTTCAAATGCTACAGCAATCTTATCAGGAGCTGCTGCGCTAATAGCGTCAATGCATCCCTCTTTCAGTGCAAAAGATGTAAGAGAAATTTTACTAGAATCAGCCGATCGCGATATTTTTCAAGAGTATGGATCAGGCTATAGAGTGCTGCATATCCCAGATAATTCTGTTGCGTATTTTCGTCAACAATATCAAGTAAATAAAGGAGAAGATTCGCTTTCCGCTATACAACATGAACATGTACCTATAATGGCTTACAATCCCCAACTTTGGGGCAAAGGCATCTTAAATATTAAGAATGCTTTATTGTATGCTCACTTTAAAATACTACACCCAGAAATGTCAAAAAATGAGCTGCGCGAAAACCTACTAAGGATTATAAATATCAATCAACAAATACAAGCTAAAAAAATTCAAAAAGTTTTTAAAAATCGAAAGAAATTATCTGCAGAAACAATACTATCTCGTCCCACTCTTACTGTTAATTTAGCACTTCTGGATAGAGAATTTCCAGACACAGAAACCTTGACTTATGTGGGCAATCTAAAAAGAAAATTCAAGCAAGAATCTATTCCAGAATTAACCAACGCTCAAAGATTAAAAAAACTAGGAATACAACTACCTGAATATAAATTAAGGTCACTAAGAGTTAGAAAAAATTCCACATCTTCTATCATTCCTCTTAATGAATGGAAACCTTGTAAAGCACCCCAAAATGCCCAGGGCAGATTAACTACATTTATTCAGGCTAACAAATATACACTAGATAGTGCATTTCATGATTTATGCTTTAATGAATTTTATATTTGGCATACCCCATATCATTTCGCTGAAAGTATTATTGATACATTTGGAGAGCTATTATACACCCCATTTGATGTGAACCGAGTTATCCGTTTATACAGAGATTGGACAGAATCTCATGAACAGTATGTCACAAAACATAGCCACGAACCTGTTACAATTATTGGACTCATTCACGATAGTATTAGGAATAAAGACAGCGTCAACAAACCAGCTGTCACTCAAATAGCAATGCACTTGTTTAAAAAAATCCAAGAACACGAAAAAATGAATGATTTTGTTTGCGCCCAAACATTAGCCTTATTGAAAGATACTATGCAACCTAATGACACATCCGTTTTGCTTTTTGTTGTCCAAAACAAGTTATTGCGACAAAATTTCAAAGCATATGAGATGAATTACGATGAAGAAACAGACATGCATAACTTAGAAACAAAAGAATTATTGGGTAAAGATTTGTTTAGCATAGATACATTAGAACGCTTTCTAAATGCACAATATTACGCCTGGTAAAAAATGTTACAGACCATGTTTGCCGTAAGGTAAAATTGAACTCTTGCTTTTTTAAAAATTAGGAGTACAAAGAAAACAGATGTCTGATTGAGGTTGGGTAATGTTTTCGAGATCCACATTTAAATTAAGTCTACTTTTTCTATGCATTTTCTTATCTTTCTTTAATAGCGCAGCGATTTTTTATTCACACTCATTTTCAAAGCCTTTTATTTCTGTCGACCACGAAGTGTTAAATTTTTTAGAAATCAATACTAAGTTTTCATTTTTTATGCGAATTATCGGCGGATATTTCTTAGGCAAACTTGCTGATAAAATTGGCTTTTTCAAAACAATGAAATTAATCGGTTTAGGATTTATCATCGCTAGTTTTTCCTTGTTATTTTTTGACCCTTTGCATATTTTTGAAAGCGAAATTCTGCTGTGCTTAGTACATGGATTAATGTCTTTTTTGAGGTGGAGCTGTTTTATTCTGCCAGTAATTTATATTTTCCAGCACAATCAAAAAATCAAGCGATTCAGCCATAGCGCTATTGCTTGGACAGCGGTTATTTTTGCTATGTTTGTCGCTAATTTATGCACGACAATATTTTCAAATACAGATCAGCTTACTTGGTGCATAATATACGGATTAGTTGGCTTAATGACCAATACCATCTACAGTTATGTAGAAATTCTGCCGAGACCAAATCTCCAAAAAACCGATGTAGATCCCATTTCAAAACAAGCATTTTTACTAGCTTTTCTTCTGTCTGGTTTATGCGCTGTTTGCATTTCGTACCAATACTCTTTTATTGAGTATTACCTTAAAAACGTGATGATTATTAATACCGCAGGACAACAATTAATTTATTCTCCATTTTGGATAACGCTTGTGCTTACACTAATACCAGCAGCACACATCACTAAAAAATTAGAAACCACAAAAATCCTTCAAAAGTCATTGCTAGGAATATTATTTTCGGTTAGTTTGTTTTATCTTATTCCTTTATTTGATCACACAATTTTAGTGATACATGAGATAATATATGCAATCTCATTCGGCTTATTTTTACCTCCGGCTCTCAGGTTTATCTACCGGCTTTTACATGGATATAATTTCTACTTCCCCATGAGTTTTACTTTTAGTTTAGGATTTTCCAGCTTTATTCTAATATCAAATCATTTGGCAAAATTAAACTTATTTCCCGCACCGTTAGTAGGTGCATCTTTAATTACTTTATTAATGTTGGCTTGCCTTTTGATAAACCACACTTATGGATTGTCTCAGAAAAATACTGAACTAAAAAAGCGCAATACCCATACATGCAAGTAATTTTATTAAAATTTTCAGAGGTTGTATTTTTTTAAGTTTGAGCCTATACATTTCATCAATGTTGTTTATTTCCAGTGATGGTCATGGTTTCCAAGGACACAACAAAACTAACATTTATTTTTCTCTGCATTGCATTGCATTCTTTTAGTGGAGCTGGAATTTTTCATTCCCATCCTCTGTCTGAAAAATTAATAACTTTCAATGAAAGTGATATAGACTTTCTGACCTTAAGAAATAAACTGTCTTTTTTAATGCGCATTGCAGGTGGGTATGCTTTAGGACACCTAGCAGATAAATTTGGTTTTTTTAAGGCCATGAAAATTATTTGCCTAATAACTGTTACCACAAGCTTTTTTCTGTTTTTTTTCGAGTCATCAAGTATTTTTGAAAATGCAGTTCTTATATGCTTAGTGCACGGATTTCTTACATTCATGAGATGGAGCTCTTTGATTTTACCTCTCATCTACATCTTACGGCACTGCGAAAAGTCAAAATGCTGCAATTATAGCGCACTTACATTGAGTGCATTTATTTTTGCGATGCTAGCAAACGATATGTTTTCTATCGTTTACAAAAATACGGATCACTTTAACGTGTTTTTAATATATGTCACAAGTGGTCTGCTAGGCTTTATAATCTACAGCTATCTAGACACAGTTCCTAAAATTAAACTAAAAAAGACTCAAGAAAAACCAATTTCTAAAGAAAAGATATCTCTCGCTTTCTTACTTTCAGGGATTTGTGGTGTTTGCTTTTCATACCAATTCTATTTTGTTGAAAATTACTTTAATACGGTAATGATTGTTGAAACTGCAGGTAGAAATATTGTCTATTCCCCCTTTTGGATAACGCTTTTTCTTACACTATTTCCAATAGCAAAAAGAACTAAAGATTTCGATTTTGTGAAAGTTCTTGGAATATCATTATGTGGAATACTCACTTCTGTGGGGGTATTTTATATTATTCCCGTATACAGCAAACCTATTCTCTTTATTCATCAGGTAATATATGCAGTTTCGTTTGGGGTATTTTCTGACACCAGCGATTAGGTTTATCTATCAGCTTTTACAAGGCGCTGATTCTTATTTCCGAATGAATTTTATTTTTGGGGCTGGGATTTCAATTTTTATTATGATTTCTAGTCTGCTAACAAAATCAAAGCTACTTCCTACGCCTTTTTTAGGGTTGCTGTTAATTACTACGCTGATGGCGTCATGCCTTGGGATAATTTCATATTTTAAATTTTCGAAAGAAAATGATGAATATAAAATTTAATCGATGATAGAAGAGGACTAAAACTCTCTTCTGCTGCGTCACCCTGAGCCCTTGAAAAGGGCGTAGGGATCTAGTCCCTTATAACCACTTCATCGCGCCATTCACCAGGGTGCAAATCACCCAAGTCATAAGGGCCATAGCTAGTACGGATCAAACGATTCACACTTAAGTCAAAATAGTCCATAATTCGGCGAATTTCGCGGTTTTTACCTTCTGTCAGGGTCACTTGAAGCCAGGAATTTTGACCTCTTTGAGCAAAATCTTTTTCAGGCTCAACAAGCACTTCTCGGTAGGTAACGCCATCAATAGTCATACCTTGTTGAAGTGCATCAATATCTAAATTCGTAATGTCACCAAACACGCGTACGCGGTAAACCCGCTTCCATTCCGTTTGAGGCGATTCTGCAAACCGTGAAAATTCACCATTATTGGTAAGCAATAAAAGCCCTTCGGAATTGAGGTCAAGGCGCCCAACCGAAATAACCCGTTCATCTAGCCCCTGCTCTTTCAGGTATTCAAAAACTGTTTCACGGCCTTGCTCATCACGATGGGTAGTAACTAACCCAGCTGGTTTGTAAAATGCCCAAACTTTAACGTCATCTACGGTTTGGATGGGCTTTCCATCAACAGTGATAACTTCACTGCCATCAACAAGCGGAGCCGGCTGCTTAGCAACAGTGCCATCAACGCTAACGCGCCCCTGGTCAATATAGCGATCAGCGTCTCGGCGTGAACAAACCCCACAAAGGGAAATGTATTTATTTAAGCGTATTTTTTCTAACATGCGTTTACGAACTTTTCTAAAATGATTTTATCTAATGGTCCTAAAAGGTATTCCGGGTGCCACTGCACACCTAAACAAAACGGATGATTGGAATCTTCAATTCCTTCAATAACCCCGTCTTCGGCAATGGCATTAACGGTTAAACCTTTTCCTAATTGATGTATTCCTTGGTGATGCGACGAATTAATTTGTGTTTTATCACAGCCAAACCATTCATGAAGCTTTGTGCCTTGCACAATTTCAACCCCATGGGCAGCCTCAGTTGGAGGCACGGTATTGGTGTGCTTAATGTCAGCACTATATTGGCTTGCAAGGTCTTGGTACAACGTACCACCATACAAAATATTAATAAGCTGATGCCCACCACAAATCCCTAAGATTGGTTTTTGAGATGGTAAAAATGCTTCTAACAGCTCTTTTTCAAATTGGCTGCGCATACTTTTGCGCTTTAACGTAGGGTGAAAATCGTTTTGCCCATATAATTCAGGGTCATGGTCAAAGTGCCCACCCGCAATAATTAATCCGTCAAATTGACTAACATATTCAGGAATCAAACTATGCTCATACCCAATAAAGCAAGCAATCGCACCAATTTTTGCCAAAGAATCATGGTACTTATGACGAGTTGCATACCATGGGTAGTTTGAATACCAGCTGGCCTCGGGCTCAAGCTTTGTATCAAGGTAGTCAAGGGGTATGGCAATAAGTGGCAGCGTCATAAAATTCCTGTAGATTCAATTCGTTTATAGCAGAAGATAGGCCAACCTTAAAGATTTTATAAAATACACTGAAATACTTTTAAGGTTGCGCCTGATTATTGGGGGCTGAAGCGACGACAGGATCCACCCATGTAATGTTGGCATCGTGATATAGCATATACTCAGTAGCGGTGCCTTTGAAAACAGAAGGCGCTATAAGGTTAGCAATCTTAGCGATGCCGTCGCCTTTGCATAAATCCAGCCCAATGGCTTGAGAAAGATCAAGAGTATTAATAATTCCCAAACACTCTAATGTTTTTAAAGTTGCTGGCGCTACGAACATGTTAATCAAACAACGCCTCAAGGACATGTTTATAAGTGTTGTTTTGGAACAATCTAAAAGTCCGATTGTTGCCTTTTCAGGAAGTTTTATTTCTTTTAAAGAAGCAGAATTCACTATAATCTTGTCGGCTTTTTTTAAAGATCGGAAGTTAAGTTCTTTCAAGTGTTGAGCACGAGAAAGGTCAAGATTAACAACAGTTCCTCCACACCTTAATTTTTCTAAGGAACCTGGAGCTATGAATTCATCAACGGTCGCATCTGAATCAAATATTATCTCTTGCAAACGAGAATTTTCTGTGCAGATAATTTTTTTGACATTTTTGCTAACAATAACCTTCAAAACTGAATCTGGCACCACAAACTCTAATTGCGGACTATTTTCGTTAATAAGTATACTTTTTAAGTTTGAAGTATCTACTAATGCACTATTTTGTTCCAAAAATGATAGGTTTGCAGCTGTTGCAAACTTTGCTAATTTTTTATTCAGATTGATTATTTCTGGGAACATCTCCACATATTCTCGAAGTGTACTATCATCGTTAACATTAATACTTTCCATTACATTGCCAACCACAGGCACTAGATAATCAGGCACTAGATAATCAGGCACGTCATAATCTTCTACGTAGATTAAATCCCTAAGCACTCTAAACTTAACATTATCACTGGTAAAGAACCCCTTTGCACATAATTGGTATAGTGGGTGACTGTCAGCTTTTGAATTGATTAAGGTTATTGGCAACACTGCATTATTCAATTTTATCTTTTTTATTTTTTTTACTTCCACATTATTAACGCCTTCAATAAAAGCGTGACCAACCATTTGAGACACTGAAAATGAAAATTCTTGATTCTTCTGGTTTGTAATGGTGAATTTTGCATTGCCGAACAGATCTGTCCCAAAATCACAAGCCTTTTCTTCAACATTAAGAGAGATCTCAACTGCTTGTAATCCTGGATTTAGCACATAGCATAATCTCTTAAGCGATTCTTCAAGCCATTGTTTTTTCTGCTCTACAGTCCAGGTTGCATCATAATCATCAACAATAAAGACAGAGCCTAAAATCTTTTGCCATACTTTTATAAAATTGCCAAAGCATGCTCTGATTTCATATTCCGCCTCACCATTTTGTGATTTATAGCGAATATTTTTAAATTCTCTGTTTCCCTTTATATAATCATAGTTCAAATCACCAACAACACTATTCCACAAGCCTCTCATTGAATTTGATCCATCATCTGCACTTGCAGGTGCTTGGGCAGTGTAAAATTCAGCAAAGTTTTTATAATAAGCTGATTCGTTTGAAGGTAGCGCAACATTGGGCAGCACAAATTCTCTTGTGCCTGAATCAAATAGCATAATATTTGCAAAATGCCGTATAGCAGTTTCTGCACAGTCAGCATAAGTTTCAGATCCTATAATAGTACCAGCAGCACGATCAAAAACCGGGCAGTTCCCATTACTAATAGGGGTTGTATTGTTTTTATAAGGAATTGGGGAAATAAGATCACAGTGGTTGTTGATATAGACAAAATCAAGATCAGATTGATCAATTGCATGTGCAACAAGCAATTCTTGTTTCCACACGGAATTGTCGTACTGATTACTCGCCTTTTTTACTAAAAATTCAGGTGTTAAAAATACCTCATTTAGCCTCTCCAATAATTTCCATATATCATCCTTGGTATTAAACTTGCTGCAAAAAAACGCCAAAATAACTTGTTCTGTTGTGAAGGCAGGGTATAAAAAATCTTGATGCGTTTCAGCAGCCACTAATTCAGCAACTATTGAAGCAGCAATGGTCTTCAAGAGAGCATTTACTTTTTTTCTGGTTTGTTTAGCATCACCATTGTGAAACCCAGCGCTGCTAAGTTTGCTGACAAGTTCTTCTTTAAAAGGAGCAGAGGAAGAATTTTCTGCATCACTATCGGTATCACTATCAGAACTAGTGCCATCTTGTTTTTTCTTATTAGATTTCTTAGCCTTAGGGGTATTAGTGTCTGCTGCTATTTTTGGATTTCTACATTCATGGGCATAATTTAATAGCAACGCCACCATTTCAGGTGTAGCGAATTTTCCAAAATTTGAAATAGCTTCAGAAACTGGCGCAAGTTCACCCGCTGAAGATGGAAATAACAAAATAAGTAGTTGCATAAGCGGATCATTGCCAACATCACCGGCGTACAAACGCCTAGCTGAGTCAGTCGCTGCAATGGCTTTGGTCATATTTCCAAAAAAGCGTAAGTTGTAAATTAGTCCACGTTCAAGGGCAATTTTCCCCACCACTGGGCTATATTGCAAGTATTCTGGCTTGAAGCACTTGGAAACCTCTTTAAAATTGATTCTATTAATTTCTGCTTTTCCGGTTTGGGGAAAACAAATAACAGCTAGCAATAGCGAAAATAATTTTGCAAATTTATACATTTTTTATTACACATATTTTTATGAAACATGTTTATATTAAATTAATAATATTAAATTATTGTTAATAATTATAGTTCATTCAAAGCAGAAGATAGGCCAACCTTAAAGATTTTATAAAATACGCTGAAATACTTTTAAGGTTGCGCCTGATTATTGGGGACAGATAGGGCACTCTGCCGAACAAAGCCCTTTAACCTCCGCCTTCTACACCAAGCATGGCATCACACGCAGGCCTTACTTTTACATCCCCAACAATAATCACTGGGTTACCAGGGCCCGTGTTAATAATTCTTCGATTCGTTGCTGTGATCTCCACAGGTCCATTCGATTGGTTATCATAAAACTGCCATTTTCCGCAAACTTTATCATAGTAAATAGCATAAGCATGACCTGAACGTCCCAGAGACAAGATAAAATCTCCCGTATAAGTTATCGTCCTGACCGTTAAATCTCCATTAAGCTCAAGCTTAGTGATACTGACATCGTTCCAATCCTTATATTCCACCCATTTAACAGGTTGCTGAAAAAATAGATCTTTTCCATCAAAGTCGGTAAGCACATAGTTCTCGAGCAAGCTTTCATTGCCTAGGTATATTACCTTGGCAATTTGCTTTTCCGCATATCTTCCAAGCGCTCTGACGATCGAAAGATCAGATGGATGCATCCTTAAATTCTTAGGCGTTGCAATATCTTCTTTGGAAATTTTCAGGTTATTTACATAGTAATTTCCTAAGGCATCTTTTTTTATGACGGTTGATAGCTGATCTTTTAATTTAGGGGTTTGGATAACGGCATGTAAGAAAGAATATAAAACACATGCCCAATCACTTGTTTTTTGCTTGAATGGATTGCCTATAGTTAAGCTGTCTAATTCTGGTGTCACATCTAAGTAGGGTGGATCAAATGACAAACGCGAATCATTAGATCCAATACTGTCAGCCCCCTCAGTATTAAGACTTGAGGCTGCACATGGCCTACCTATTGTCGCCTCTATATCATCGTCAACACTCGACAAAACACCATCAGCAGCACCAGCACCAAATGCATAGTTAAAAATGGCTGCATGCAGCAGCAAAAGAATAAATTTCGCCCTCATATAATAACCAAATGTTAATTGTTGGTAATTATATATTCACATAACGAAATTAATTATTTGTTAATAATTCTTAAATTTTTATTTACTATAGTTAATATGCAGTAAATTTACTTTGTATGATGGCCGTTTAGCAAAAACACCGGCATTAGTTGATTTTCAATCAGTTATTACATGGTGCAAACTAAGAGTATCCGCTTTCTTAGCTAATTGATTAGCTTTGGTACTATCATGAATTCACTCAAAGCAATCGGCAATAAAGCCATCTAAGATGGGGTGAATATCAGAAAGTGGCGGCGCAAAGTTGTGAGCCCCTATCACAAATACTTGTGGAACATCCCCGCTAACGTTATAGCCACACAAGCAATTAATGCCAGACATCGTGCCTGTTTTGGCCCTAATGCCAACTGGTAAAGTGGTGCGGTTTTTAAGGGTAGTATTTGCCTCACCAGTGCACGCTAATGCCGCAACAAATTCTTTAACTGCATATGCTTTTTGTAAAAGCTTAAACAGTTGGCGTGGTTGAATACGGTTGTAACGGGACAGCCCAGAACCATCAACAAACAAAGCTTTGTCCATGTCTACATTGAAATGAATTTTAATTAGGGCTTTAATGGCGGCATTGCCTTCTTCCCATTTCAATATTGGTGTAGGGCTGTCCCTGGTAATAATTTTTAAGTACAAAGCATCGAACACGAAGTTGTCTGATATTTTCAATGCCGGTGGAATGATAGTTCTCAACGGTGCTGACTTATGAGTTGCAACTACTTGCGCATCTCCCAAATAGGGCTCTTTCTGAATCTCTACCTTGGCAAGAAGCTTTGTCTTTTTCAAAATGTTCTTGAACTTATTTGCAATGTACCCATCAAAGTTTTCAGGCGATATTTTTAGCTTTAAAAGCTGATCAGTAATACCAATCGTGCCACAAACTTTTATGCGTTCCTTATTCCACGACAGCTTAATTAGTGACTTTTCACCGGTCACGACCTGATTGTCTATTTCATAGCCCCCATCATTTTCAACAACGGCGGCTTTAGTAAACATACCCGGTGTAACCGTTACGACAATCAAATTGCCATCAATATTGGCAGCCGCAACTGGCCTGGCATAGCTTGTTGCCATGTCATCGATAATAATGTTCCGTGAATAAGGCGGCGTTTGAAAGGCAGAGCCATCAACAATAATTTTCCCACTAAAATGCTTGCGTGGCAAAGCAGCCAGCATTTCTAAAAGATCTTCAGAACTTAAAGTCGGGTCGCCGGAAAAGGTTACAACAGCATGCCCCGCTTTGGTTATAGATAATTTAGTTTCATAAACATAATCACCACCCAAAGCCTTATAAGCCAGCACAGCTGTTACGGTTTTTTGGCAACTTGCTGGGGTAATGTAAACATCTGCATTGTGTTCTTGTGAAGCATTTTCGGCCTCAACATCACCCACAATATAGGCATAAAACGCGGGCTTTTGGTCGGCAAGCTTTTGGTGTGCCGTTGTGCACCCATTTAAAAATAGAAAATAACAAACATAGAAAAGGATTTTAAGCATTGAAATAAGAAATCACAGGTATGGTTTTAACAGTACAAAATTTCAGATCGTTAGTCACGCAGTGCCAGCAGTTCAGTTGATGGTGTGTCAGAAGCAATCATGCGATTAATAAATGTAACTGCAGCTTCTTTCACGTAACCTTTTTTCTGAATTGCACTCAGTATTTTTCTAGCAAAGAAAAATGTAACACTCGGTCCACTTGATAATTCTCCATATAACTTCAGTTTTTCTAACAATGTAGTTTGCAAATCATCATGCCCTTTTAACCTGCGCGTAAGACAGTAGAGTGGGTAATAATTATCTTCCAAATTTGAAAAATCATCTGCCAATGCCTTTGCGTAATAAGTCAACAAATGCGTTGAACGATATTGCATAAACAGCATAAGGTGCGAAGCAATTTCAAAGCGCATGTGTTCATTTTGAATAGGTGTAAGAACTTCGGAAACATTAAAACATGTAAGTGCAGCATTTACCCATTTTTCTTGAACTGGCAGATCACCTTCTAAATAACCATCATTTATTTGATCAAAGGCTGCACGTTTAAAAAAAGATGGCAAAGATTGAAGTACGCCTTCAATTGCAGACAAATGCTGTTGGTGCGATTCCTTCAATGAAGGAATAAACGACGTAATAACAGATGGTGAATCTGGTGCTAAATGCCAGAAAAAAATATGCTGAATTGGCACAAATGGATAAACTAGAGCGCACTCTTTCGTTGCACGAATACATGCACGAATATGAGCTGGCTCAGCTTTCTTTAATAATTCTTGTAACTGTGTAGAAGCTTCAAAATTAAACCCATCAGTGGAAACCACAAGTTTTTGAGGAATTTCCAGCACTTCTTCAGCTACTGCTGCCGCATAACTTTTTGAACTAACAAAAAATAAAAGTACAACCAGAACATATTTTAACATAAAATACACCGCACTACAGATATTTAATTATATCACATTTTATTAACATAGATATAATTTAGGCAGCCATGCAAAGGTTTAATTTTATGTTAAGTAAAAAGCTGTGATAATAAACCTAGGAGAATTATTTCAAGCACTTTAATGAAAATACATTTGCTTATTCTTTGGACGCTAACCTCAGTTTTTTTGAGGCAACAATCCTTACGGGCAAGTGAAGAAGTTGAAAGTGATGCTCAAGAATTATCTTCGCCTACACACATATCATCTTTCATAACACAGCAGATAGTGGCCGATATGCTTTCTCAAAGTATGCCTTTCCACAAAAAGCAACGAATACAAATTACACTAGCTCCAGCGGCCCCAGAATATTTGACTGAAGAATTTATAAAAATAGTCCAAAACCTTACACAACAAATGGATATTTATGAAAAGTGTTACGTTATTCGCGCGGTGATGAAAATTCCTGTGCTGCAATTAACAACGCTTAGAGACATTTTGACTGTCGAACATACAGAACAGCTTCAGGCTTTACCAAATTCTGAGCGTGTTTTGTTCATTAAAAAACTGAACAAAATAGAACCTAATCAGTGGCAAACTGAAATCTCCGCCGTAATTGAGAAACATCATCAATATGCTCAGTCTTTATAAAACAACCATTTTCATGTAGAATTTCAAAATCAGATATAAAATTTAGTTCTCATGCGCATATCACGAAAAGTTCAAAAAATTCTAAGTTTCTACGAAGCAGATACTCCAGGCACCAAAGCAAATTTGGCAAGAATTCTAATGAACGGCAAGGTGGGCGGCACGGGAAAGCTTTTAGTTTTAGCTGTTGACCAAGGTTTTGAACATGGACCAGACCGGTCATTTTCGGCCTACCCTGCTGGCTATGATCCCCACTACATGTACAAATTAGCAATTAATGCCGGTATGTCAGCTTATGCAGGGCCATTGGGCTGGTTAGAAGCCGGCGCTGGAACTTTTTGTGGCCAAGTACCATTGATTTTAAAAATGAATAGCAGCAATAGCTTAATGGGCAAAGACACAGCCCCTGATCAAGCAATCACTGCCAGCATTGATGACGCGTTGCGCCTTGGCTGCAGCGCTATTGGCTTTACCATTTACCCAGGTTCCGACGCTAGCCTCGATCAGTTTGAAGAACTACGTGACTTAAGTGCCGAAGCGAAAGCCGCAGGACTTGCCGTTGTTGTGTGGTCGTACCCCCGTGGGAATTTTTCCAAAGAAGGCGAACGCGCAGTTGATATAATTTCCTATGGCGCACACATGGCAGCGCTGTTGGGTGCACACATTATAAAGGTGAAATTGCCAACAGAGCATTTGGAACACCCAGAAAACAAAAAAGCATTTGAAGCGAATAAAATTCCAATTAAAACCTTGGAAGACCGTATTCGTGTTGTGGTTAAAGGCTGCTTTAATGGCCGCCGAATTGTGATATTTTCTGGGCTTGAAATGAAAAACGCTAATGCTGTAGTAGATGATGCTAAAGCAATTGCAGCCGGTGGCGCGTTTGGGTCAATCATTGGACGCAATTGTTTCCAGCGCCCTTATGACGAAGCCCTAGCTATGTTGAAAGATGTTGCTGCTGTTTACCAAAAGGCTTAACAGCAACATTCCCATCCTAAAATGAAGTAATGGGGGAGCAATCCCCCTAACACATGCCTTCTAATTCATCAATAAAGCCAGAAATCATTTGCAGACCACCTTGCCAAAAGGCTTCCTGCTTCAAATCAAAACCAAAGGGTTGCAACAGGTCTTTATAGCCTTTGCTGCCACCCGCTTTTAACAAATCCAGGTACTTCGCTTCAAAACCATTGGGCTGTTGTTGATAGAACGCATACAACGAATTGACCAAGCAATCCCCAAATGCATAGGCATACACATAAAACGGGCTATGAATGAAGTGGCTAATGTACGCCCAATAACTGTGAGTGATTGGGTCAATGTTAACAGCACTGCCCAACGCTTCTTCTTGGGTACGCTTCCAGATACTGGCCAAATCATCGGGCGCTAATTCACCCTGACGACGCGCTTGGTGAACCAATTGTTCAAAATGATAAAACGCAATTTGGCGCACAACCGTGTTTAGCATGTCATCAATTTTACCAGCCAACAGAGCTTTGCGCTGGTTTGGTGTTTCACATGTGCCCAGCAAGTGTTGAAAGGTTAGCATTTCTCCAAAAACAGATGCTGTCTCAGCAACGGTCAGCGGCGTATCTGCCAATAAATAGCCTTGTTCGCGCGCCAGCATTTGGTGAACTCCGTGACCCAGTTCATGGGCCAAAGTCATTACATCACGACGACGTCCTTGGTAATTAAGCAAAATATACGGGTGCGCACTTGGCACCGCCGGGTGGGAAAATGCCCCAGATGTTTTGCCGGTTCTGGTTGGCGCATCAATCCAATTCTTATCAAAAAACTCTTGGGCAATACCTGAAATAGTCGGGGAAAAACTTGAATAGGCATCTAACACTATTTTACGGGCTAATGGCCATGAAATATCAGCATCATCATCAATAGGTAGTGGCGCATTGCGGTCCCAGTATTCCAGGCGCTGCAACCCAAGCATTTTCGCCTTAAGGCCGTAATAGCGATGGGAAAGTTGCCCGTAATTTTTACGCACACAAGAAGCTAGTGTTTCAACAACTTCATGTTCAATTTGGTTATCAAGGTGGCGACTGCTATCTGATTTTGCAAAATGACGCCACTTATCGTCAATTTCTTTATCCTTCGTTAGCACGTTAGTAATGGTCGCAAACAATGGCATTTGCAGCTGCAACCCTGCATTCAGGGCATGGGCGGCAAGCTTTCGAACATCAGCATTTTTATCGCTCATTTTATGGACGACTGCCTCTAGGGGCAGCATTTCCCCCTCAAAATTCAATTGCATAGAAGCTAGAGTTTCATCATATAAACGAACCCACGCATTACGACCAGTTACCGATTTTTCCACCGCATAACGTTCTAATTCTTCACTTAGTTGGTGCGGTTGATACTGACGCACAATTTTAAGGAAGTGGTCATAGTGGGCAAGTTTTGGCTCTGCTTTAATGGAATTCGCAACGGAATCTGCACTAAGTTTTGCCAAGGCTAATGAGAAGAAAACAATTTTTGCCGAAAGTAGCGACACTTTTTCCTGAGCCAATTGATACAAAGCACGATAATCAGGGTCATTTAAATCCCCGTAATATTGAAGCACCGCAAAAGTCATAATTTTGCCAAGGCCTTCGCTAATGCACTCATAGGTTTTAATGGCTTTCAGCAACGTGGTGCCCTCTAACGCAACATTAGTATAAGCTAATGCAAATTCATCGACCTGGTTTTCAATTGTTTTTAGGTCTTGATCAATTTTCGGATCTTTTGAATTGTTGTATAAATCAGTCAAATCCCAAGTTGGTAGATCGACAAAACCCTCAATTGTAGTACCCATTAGTGCATCCTTTTATGTTTAACGTTAACTAAGCCTTGCGAATCTTATGATTTTTCGCTATATTTTTGCAACAAGTATAATTTTTCAAAAAAAGCTGCAAGGAGCTTTAGTGTCATGGCTGTTCCTAAGAAAAAAACATCCCAATCTCGTCGCAACATGCGCCGTTCTCATCATGCTTTAACACCTGTTAATGTGCAAGAGTGCCCTAACTGCGGGTCACCTAAGTTATCACACCATGTTTGTACATCATGTGGTCATTACAAGGGGCGCCAAGTATTAAAACTACGCAGCGCTGTTGTTGAAACTGAAGAATAGTTTCATACAATGACAACTTGCATCGCTATTGATGCCATGGGGGGCGACGGAGCCCCTAAAATTGTTTTTGATGGTATTGCCGAATTTATTCGAACGCATCCCCATACGAATGTTCATTTTTTGGCATTCGGTCAGGAAGATGCTTTAACTTCCCTACTCACTCCGGCCTTGCGAAAGCATGTGACTATAAAGCATGCTCCAGAAGTCATTACCGGACAATTGAAACCAAGCCTTGCTGTGCGCATTGGGCGCAGATCAAGCATGGGCATGGCGATTGATGCTGTAAGCCAAGGCGTTGCACACGCTGTTGTATCAGCTGGTAACACGGGCGCATATATGGCCCTTTCTAAAATTATTTTAAAAACATTTGACGGTATTGACCGCCCTGCTATTCCAGCCCTTATTCCTAGCGATAAAGGCTGCACTTTGGTGCTAGATTTAGGCGCAAACATTGACTGCAGCGCTGAGAATTTAGTGCAATTTGCGGTAATGGGCTCTGCTTATTCCCGTAAACTCATGAATATTGAAAACCCACGAGTTGGTTTGCTTAACGTAGGCAGTGAAGACCTTAAAGGTAACCAAATTGTTCAAGCCGCTGCACACTTTTTGCGCGATCATCCATTAGTGAACTTCCACGGCTTTGTAGAAGGCGATGATATTACCAAAGCAACGGTAGATGTGGTCGTGACCGATGGTTTCACCGGAAACATCGTTCTAAAAGCCATTGAAGGTACAGTTCGCCTGTTCGCACGCCAACTAAAGAAAAGCTTAAGTGACAGCGTACTTAGTAAAATAGGTGCATTGATTGCCCAGCCATCCCTTGCAACCTTCAAACGTTTCGTTGACCCACGTCTTTACAATGGCGCCATGTTTTTGGGCCTTCGCGGTATTGTTATTAAAAGCCATGGCGGAACTGACGGCATTGGTTATGCTAACGCCATTAAGGTGGCCGATGAAATGGTAAAGCGTAATGTGATCCCAGATTTGCAAGCTGGGCTTGAAGGAATACAATAGTGCGTCGCAGTATTGTACGCGGCGTTGGCGGCTATCTGCCATCGAACTGTATTACCAACGCTGATATAGCAAAAAGCCTTGATACCACCGACGAATGGATTGTTGAACGCACAGGCATGAAACAGCGTCATGTTTTAGCCGACGGGCAAAACACATCTGACATGGCAGCAGAGGCCGCAAAAATAGCCTTGGCAAATGCCGGTATTGATGCAGCTTCCATTGATTTAATAGTCGTCGCAACTGTTACCCCTGATAACCCATTCCCCGCAACAGCCGCACGCGTACAAGCCAAAATTGGCGCCACAAAGGCTTTTGCTTTTGATGTAAACGCCGTTTGTTCTGGCTTTATTTATGCCTTATCAGTTGCAGATCAATACCTTAAAACGGGCATGGCCAAACGTGCCTTAGTAATTGGTGCAGATGCTATGTCAAAAATTATTGACTGGAATGACCGCTCAACTGCTGTGTTGTTTGGTGACGGTGCTGGCGCATTGGTTTTAGAGGGCGTCGATGAATCCCATGCAGACTACAACCGCGGCATTCATTCAACCCATTTGTTTTCTGATGGCGGCTGCTATGACTTGCTGTACGTAGACACAGCCCCTGCTTGTGCAAAACAGCCTGGCCATGTGCGCATGCAAGGCCGGGAAATTTTCAAATTTGCTATTAAGCTTATTGGCGAAGCGGTTGAAACCGTTTTGAAATCCAATAACATGACGGTTGATGACATAGACTGGTTTGTGCCCCACCAAGCAAACCTTCGAATTATTGAAGGCATTAGCGTCCACTTTAAAATTCCTATGGAAAAGATGGTGGTCACCGTTGATAGGCACTCCAACACATCTGCCGCTACTATTCCCCTAGCATTGTGGGAAGCGGCCCGCGATGGCCGCATTCAACAAGGACAAAATGTTGTACTTGAAGCCATGGGCGGTGGCCTTACCTGGGCCTCAGCCTTGGTGAAGTGGTAGAATAAAGATCATTACTTATCTGGACCCTACGATCAAGTCGTAGGGAAACTGACGAGAGAGTCTGCGCAACCCCCTTAGTTTTCCTATGGCTTGACCATAGGATCCATTTCTATAAATTCAGAATACACACTAGATTATCACGTCGCTTCGCTCCTCATGAAGACGAGGGGGTGAGGCA
>CAYUNR010000002.1:0-50525 GCA_964446295.1 uncultured Candidatus Finniella sp.
GGTAGGCAAAGATGAGCACGCTAATGTGGAGGTGTCTAAGTGGGGTGTGCCAAAGAATTTTTCATTTACACCGAAGCAGCATTATGAACTTGGTGAAGCGCTTGGGTTAATGGATTTTGAGACAGCTACAAAACTTTCGGGGTCACGTTTTGTTCTGTTAAGAGGAGCATTAAGTAAGTTAGAGCGAGCAATCGCTCAATTTATGCTTGATAACCACGAAAATGAATTTGGTTACACAGAAATCACCCCACCTTTATTAGTGAATGATTCGGCAATGTTTGCCACTGGGCAACTTCACCTTAAAGACGATGCTTTTCAAACAAATCATAACCATTGGTTGATTCCTACATCAGAGGTTTGCCTTACAAACATGGTGGCCGGGGATATATTAAATCCGCAAGAATTGCCTATACGTGTGACTGCATATACACCCTGTTTCAGAGCGGAAGCAGGTGCAGCAGGGCGTGACACAAGAGGCATGATTCGTAACCATCAATTTACCAAAGTTGAATTGGTTAGCATTACAACGCCTGAGCAATCAGAAGCAGAACATGAACGAATGACTTCTGCTGCAGAATCAATTTTGCAAAAACTAAATTTGCCATACCGAAAAATGCTACTTTCAACTGGAGACATGGGGTTTTGTGCTAAAAAAACCTACGATTTAGAAGTTTGGTTGCCAGGACCACAAGCTTATCGTGAAATTTCAAGCTGCTCAAACTGTGGTGATTTTCAGGCACGTCGTATGAATACACGCTACCGTAGCGATCAACCTAAGCCACAATATGTGCATACATTAAACGGATCAGGTCTAGCAGTTGGTCGTACTCTAATTGCAATTTTAGAAAATTATCAAGAAGCAGATGGCTCAATTATCATTCCTGAAGCTCTTCGTAAATATACTAATTTTGATAGGATTGGCGGATAACTTGCGTATTCTCATTACCAATGATGATGGAATTAATGCAGTAGGTCTAAAGGTGCTGGAAACAATAGCTCGCAACGTTTCCAATGACGTGTGGATTGTGGCTCCAGAACATGATCAAAGTGCCGTAAGTCATTCATTAACATTGAGAATGCCCTTTCGTATTAATGAAATATCGCAAAAAAAATATGCAGTTTCTGGAACGCCAACGGACTGTGTTTTGGCAGCTGTTCAAATGTTGATGACAGATCATAGACCTGATTTAGTTTTGTCAGGAGTCAACAACGGAGCAAACTTGGCTGAAGATGTTACTTATTCTGGTACAGTTGCTGCTGCCTTAGAAGCCACAATTTTAGGAATACCTGCAGTTGCTTTTAGTTCTGTTATTGAAGTTGGTCACCCTGTTAAGTGGGCAACAGCTGAGCATTGGGGGCCTGTTGTTTTGGATAAAATATTGAAATCTTCTATTCCAGAGCATGTGATGATTAATGTGAATTTTCCAAATGTTATTCATAAATCTGTAGAAGGTGTGCGTATAACACGGCAAGGAAAACGAAAATTTTTTGGTAGCATTGTAAAACGAGAAGATCCTAGAGGCATTCCATATTACTGGATTGGACCTGGCAGTCAGCATTATGGTAATATGCTAGAGAGTGCTGAGCCAGGTACAGATATAGAAGCAATAGGACAAAAATGTATTTCAGTCACTCCGCTTTCTTTGGATATAACGCACGACAAGACTTTTGAACAATTAAAGGAACAATTTTCATGAAGAATATACTAGCATGTGTGGCTTTGTTACTGCTTACGAGCTGCGCAACAAATGAGCAACCTGCAGAAGTTGTTACATCTATGAAAAAATCAAAACCAGCTCCTATCAAAAGCGATTATTACCTTGTAAAAGCTGGTGACACAGTTGCTTCTGTTGCAAGAAAATTTAGTGTGGCTCCACAAGAGCTTTTAAAGCTTAATAAGTTAAGCGAAGGCGTTATGCTTGTGCCAGGACAGCGTTTGCTTTTAAAAGCGCGTAATAAGCAAGATGAGAAACGTCTGGCTGATGATATTACAGTGAAGCCTTTAGATGATGTTGGGCAAGTTCAGCCTGATGGATTAAGCGTTGGTGATCAGCAGCTTCCAGGTGAAATGCCAACGTCTGATCTTATGCATTCATCACAGCCACAAATGCCTATGAGTCAACCTGTAGCGCATTCAGGAGGTTATGTTTCTCCAGTGCAAGGTAATATTGTAAAAACCTTTGGACAACAACCTGACGGCAGTTTTAACAAAGGTATCAATATTGCTGCACCAAAGGGTGTTCCCGTTAAGGCTATATCTGATGGTGTTGTTAAATATGCTGGTTCAAAGGCTGAGGGGTACGGCAATATGATTATGATTAAGCATGGAGACGGCAAAATTTCAACCTATGCACACCTTAACAGCATTGCTGTAAAACAAGATGCTGTTGTTTCAGCTGGGTCTAAAATTGGAACAATAGGGTCAACAGGTAATGTTCCACAACCACAGCTGAATTTGCAAATTCGAGGAATTGATAAGCAACCAATTGACCCAGCGTCACTTATTGCTGGATTAGGCTAGGAATAACAGGAGTCACTTTTAGTTAGGTAATTTAGTGCATTTAGGAAAAGCTATTGTAACAGTAGGAGGGTTAACCTCAGTAAGCCGAATTTTTGGTTTATTACGTGAAATGCTAATGAGCCATTTTCTAGGGGCGAGCGTTGTTGCAGATGCATTTATTGTAGCTTTCAAATTTCCTAATTTCTTTAGGCGTTTTTTTGCAGAAGGTGCATTTAATGCGGCCTTTGTACCTGAATTTGCTGGCGTTCTTGCTAGCGAAGGCAAAGAAAAAGCAAATGAAATTGCTAATCAAGTTTTTAGCTGGCTAACCTTAGTTTTGTGCGCATTTGTTATTTTGGTTGTGCTATTTACCCCTACAATAATTTATTTAATAGCGCCGGGATTTTGCAATACTCCCGATAGGCTTCAATATGCAATTGAATTTACGCGCATAACTTTTCCATATATTTTGTTTATTTCTTTAGCTGCATTATTATCTGGAATTTTGAATTCGCTAGATCGTTTTGCTGCAGCTGCGGCAACTCCTGTTCTACTGAATCTTTTCATGATAGGGGCTTTGTTACTAACAGTTAAAGAGCCCGGATTTGCCTTATGTGTTGGGGTTATTCTTGCTGGAATTGTACAGTTTTTGTGGTTGTATTTTGTGGCGCGCAAGCAAGGGTTCTGTTTACGACTACAAATGCCCGTTTTAAATTCTTCTGTTTCTAAAATTTTAAAGTTGATGGTGCCTGGTGCAATTGGTGCTGGAGTGATGCAAATCAATATTTTTGTTGATATGATGCTTGCTTCGACTTTACAGACAGGATCACTTTCTTATTTGTACTATGCAGATAGGCTTAATCAGTTGCCATTATCAATTTTTGGAGTAGCTATTGGGACAGCATTGCTGCCAAGTCTTTCAAAAGCACTGCGCACCGGCAATCAGGATGAGGCAATTAGTTTGCAGGAAAAAGCACTTTCGTTAGGGTTAAGATTGAGCATTCCGTCTGCAATTGGGCTAATTGTTTTATCCTATCCTATTATTGACCTAATATATGGCCACGGGAGCTTTTCTACGGTGCATGTTGATGCCACAGCGCCAGCTTTGGCAGCATTTGTGATTGGGTTACCCGCATATACTTTAAGTAAAGTTTTTACGACTGGGTTCTTTGCAAAGCAAAATACAAAAACCCCCTTAAAAATTGGCATGATTACGGTTGGGGTGAATTTGGCTCTCAACCTATTGTTAATCGGACCATTTTTGCACGTGGGCATGGCATTGGCCACAGGCTTGGCTGCATGGGTACAGGCTGGGTTGCTAGCGTGGAAATTATCGCAAAAATCAATGATTCACTTAAGTAAAGTATTTTTCCACGATTTAGCTTATGTGCTTTTAGCAAGTTCCTGCATGGGCGGGGTTGTTTATCAACTACAATTACAAGTGCGCTGCCCTAGTTCATTTATTAATGAAGCTATCTATGTTGTGGGGCTGGTTGGTATTGGCATTCTAACCTATGGTGGAATTTATAAAGCTTGCCTGATGACAAAATGTCGATATAAAAAAAATGGGGCTTAGCTACTTTTCCGGGTGACTACCGTCTCGTTATTCCCCAACAAAAAAGGCCGCTTTGCAGCGACCTATTTATAATCTTAATTTAGCAATTGTAGTTAAGCAGCTGGAGCTTCTTCTGCATCAGCTTTTTTTGCTTTTAGCGCTGCTTCTTCTTCAGATTGAGCAATAATAAGGCTAATTGGTGCGCGCACTTCCGGGTGTAATGAAACAAAAACTGTGTGAACACCTAAATTCTTGATTGGAGTTGTGATAATAATTTGTGATTTATCAACAGTGAAACCACCTTTTGTTAAGCCTTCAGAAATATCACGACTGCGAACTGATCCATATAATTGACCAACTTCACTTGCTTGGCGAATGATAATAATTTGCGTGCCTTCCATTGACTTCGCTACATATTCAGCATCTTGACGTTGCTTAAGGTTTGTAGCTTCCAGTTGAGCTTTTTTCACTTCAAACTGAGCCATATTTTCTTTTGTAGCACGTTGTGCTTTTTTATTTGGTAACAAATAGTTACGTGCATAACCAGGAGCTACGGCAACAATTTGCCCCATTTGCCCTAATTTTTCGACGCGTTCCATTAGAATTACTTGCATTTTACGCTTCAACATGGTTTGAGCTCCTAATTAAATTTTGAGTAATACTTCTTCTTAAGGCCATATAATGGCTCTACAAGCCCTAACACTACTACAAAAATCATTGGCCAGACAAGTAAAAATGTTAGCACTATGAAAATTACTGTTGCGTAGCGTGGAAGTTGATATGATCGTGCCATAAATTGAGCAATTTCAAGGCCGTCAATAAACAAAGGAAAGGCGCAAATGCACACGGCTGCGTGGCTAAACACACCAAGTAGTGGTGAATCAATAAATAGATGATTCGCAATGATTAGCCATAGGGATGTAACCAGGGCAATATCCCACACAGGTGGCAAAAATATATTTTGTTTAATGGTTGGTTTGCGAATAGATTTATTTGATTTTAATGCCAATGAATATGCCATTTGAAAATTCATCCAGATGATTAGAAGCGTAAAAAAAGCAAGCATTCCTGGGAGAATCTCTAGGAATGAATCAGCAGACATAGGTATTTTCATGAGTTTAAAAATTTCTTTAATTTGTTTGGTTTGCTGGTCAAGCATATCACTGTTGGTTAATTTTAAATAACTGAACCCAACAGCAGTTAAGGCTAAAAACCTACTTGATAGAAGGTGCAAAATATCTGTTGGTGAAAATTTGTATGCGTTTTTGTTTTTTAAAAAATGCCAATATAAAACTGTTATTGATGGGGCAAATAGAGTGATGCCAAAAACACCTATGCCTACTGGGCCCAGTAAAATAAGGTAGCCCAGCAAAGGGATACTGATTGCTAATAAATAGCTTCTAATTCCCAAGCAGATTCCAACATAAAAAATGGGCATTAGAGCAAAGTAATGAAATATTATCCCTGGAACAGGAATAAATAGCGCCATAAAAGAAAGGGCAGCACACAAAGCGCCGCCCTTAATAATAAGTGGTATGTCGTCTTTAGCCATTTACGTATGGCATTAGTGCCAAGAAACGTGCACGACGAACAGCAACAGCAAGCAAACGTTGTTTCTTTATTGAAACTGCAGTTATTCTGCTTGGCATCATTTTACCGCGTTCTGATACAAATTTCACAAGGATACGAGTATCTTTGTAATCAATTTTCATGGCATTTTGGCCTGTGAATGGGCAACTTTTACGGCGACGAAAGAATTGCTTACGTACACTTGGCTTTAGATTTTCGCCTTCTTCAATATAATCTGACATTTTGAATCCTTTACGCTGTTGCTTCTGTTGTTGCTTCTTCCGATACTGTCTCTGCGACAACTTCTGGGCGAACTTCTTCACGAACAACATCTTCACGGAAACCACGGTTTTGCATTAAAGCAGAAGGTGCATTGTCCAGTTCATCAACGCGTACACTTAAATAACGTAGCACATCTTCGTTGATCTTCATTTGACGTTCCATTTCTTTAATTCCATCTGCCTTTACAGCGATGTTCATTAGAACGTAATGACCCTTGCGATTTTTTTTGATTTTGTAGGCTAAATTACGAAGGCCACAAAATTCTGTTTTTGTCACTTCTCCGTCAAATTCTTTAATGACGTTTGTATATTGCTTTGCCAATGCTTCTACCTGGTTAGCGGTAATGTCTTGGCGTGCAATGAAAATTGTTTCATAGAAACGCTGCATATTAAAATTTCTCCTTATGGATGGGTACTTAAAACAAGCACCAGCTGCCTAAACGCTTTAGGAAGCAAGGACCTTACTTGTAGCTTACATTTATAGTAAGAAAAAGGCTAAAAGGCAAGAGGAAATTCAACATGTTCTTCTGCTTGATAGGAGCTGGATGTTACTTCAAGCTGATAGCAATTCTGTTGAGTGCATTCATTAAAGCTATGCATAATGCCAAATCAACAATCTCTCTGTCGCTGAAATAAGAAGATAATTCTTGTTTGATGGAATTATGGTTGGCATCTAAGCTGGTAATTGCTTCTGCCCAACTAAATGCTAATTTTTCTGCTTTGGAAAAACAAACTGAGATTGTCCAATTGCGAATTTCCTCAATTTTTTTTGTACTAATTTCTAGTTTTGTTGCTTCGTTAGTATGTAACGAACAACAATAGGCGCATCCATTAGTTTGAGATATAAGCAGTTCCACTAGAATACGCAATTCTTGATTCAAAGGAGAATTTTTCAAATGACCGTAGCTTTTATAGAGATTAGCTACCACATCTTTTGATATTTCTTCATAATTCATGGTTAAATTACTGCTTATTCTTTTGCTTTAATGTGATGATGAGGTGCAGGGCTATACATCTTTGCATTACGACGATAGAACCTAGAAATGGCAGTAAATATAATAGCGTACACAGAAATAATGATGGCTGCCATATACATGTTTTCTGTATAACCAGTCATAAATGTATAGACTGAAGGCATTAGCCCGCCAGATATAGCAATACCAATAGAGAAACTAACAGCAACACCTGTATAACGAGTTTCAGCAGGGAATAACACTTGCATAAATGCATGGCTTAAGCCGACAAAGCTTCCTACATATAGTCCAACTCCGTATTGTCCTAATCCGACTAAGAATAAATCTTTTGTTTGCAGCAGGTAGAAGCTTAAATAAGAAAGCGTGCAGCACATAAAACATGATAGATAAACAGACCTACGCATGGTGATTTTGTCACTTAACCAACCAAAAAATACGCACCCTGATGTGTACCCTAGTAAACCAAAGGTATTTAAAAATACGGCTGTGGACATTTCAAAACCTTGGAACTTTGTCATGTATATGTTCATGAATCCAAACACTGTATAGGTAAGTGAACCTTTGAAAATTCCAACGACAATGTTCATTAAAAATGCACTTTTGTGATTTTGAAAAATAGTTTTCATTGGTTGCTTTTGTTCTTTTTTCTTTTCCTTAATTTGAATAAAAGCATCTGTTTCTTTAGCATTCTTTCGCAACACAAAAGCCATGAAGCTTACTAAAGAGCCAATAAAAAATGGAATTCTCCATGCCCAATCTGGCATTCCAGGACGTAACATTAATGAACCTGCAAAGCTAGCAAACACAGCTCCCACCATGCATGAACCTGCAATAATACCGCTGATTAAGCCCATTTGCTTAGCTTGCCCATGTTCAATTGCAAAAATCGCGGCTCCATTATATTCACCGCCAGTTGAAAGTCCTTGAACCATGCGACAAAATACTAAAATAATTGGCGCTGCAATTCCTAACGTTTCGTATCCAGGAAGTAGAGATATCACTAATGTGGGGAAACCCATTAACATGACAGAATAGGTTAGTGCAACCTTGCGCCCAAAGGTGTCACCAATTAAACCAAAAGCATAAGCACCAAGAGGACGCGTGAAAAATGCAGCAGAAAAAGCAAAAATACTGGCAAAAAGCGCTATGGTCGGCGACGTGCTCGGGAAAAAAACTTCAGAAATTTTAGCAATAAAGACGCCACAAATAACAAAATCATAAAACTCTAGCGCATTTCCTAGGGCGCTGGTTCCAATCATTTTCCAAGACTTTTTCATTTAAAACCATAAGAACTATTTAGGCCTATCATTTTCTTCAATTTTACAAGAAATGCAAGCACTTTATTATTGTAGCTTCATCCCATTGGGTATTTTGGGGTCAGATGTGACAAGGCAGATAGCGCCTTTTTCATCTGCAAAGCCAAGAAGTAAAAATTGTGAGATGAAGCCCGCAATATTTTTTTCGCCTAAATTGATGCAGCCTATAATAGAGCGACCAATAAGAGATTCGGGGGTGTAATGCACCGTGATTTGAGCAGAAGTTTGCAATATTCCAATTTCAGAACCAAAGTCCACCCATACTTTAAAAGCAGGTTTGCGAGCTTTAGAAAATTCTTCAGCCTTCACAATAGTACCGCTGCGTATGTTAACTTGTTCGAATTCTTCCCAAGTGATTGTCATGATTATTCCTTATTTTCTTCAAAAGAATTTTGTCTGCTTTTATAAATTGCCAGCCAGACTGTATGACCATGACAGTCTTTGTCTTTTATTTTATGAGCAACCAACTCAAAATGATGCTGATTAAGCAATTTCTTATATTCATCAGGAGATAGTGATGCGTGATATAAACTTTCTCCACCATTATCACTATAAATTTCCCCAGCATTAGATCCTGAAGTAAATAGCAATATACTGCGTTCGTTCAGATGTTGTTTAAAGGTTTTAAACATTTCTCTTTGATCATCTTGAGACAAATGAAAAAGGCTATCCCAAGCAATGATGCAATCAAATTTTTCACCTAATTCAATGTTTCTCATATCCTTAACAATAAATATGCTTTCTGGAAAACGAGACTTTGCAAGATCAATTTGCTTTTGACTTCCATCAATGCCGGTGATTAAAAAGCCATTATCAATAAAATATTTTGTAATGGGTTCACCCATGCCACATCCTAGATCAAGAACTTTTGCGCCTGGTTTAAGATAAGATATTGCTATATCTAGGTATGATTTTTCGAACAAATCACGTGATCGATGTTTGTCGTACCATTCTGCTATTTTCTCATAAGATTCGTAGACTTTGTTCCTGATTGTCATGATCGTTCTTGCTTATGGTTGCAGTTTGAAGTGCTGCCAAATTTTAATTGCTTAGTAAACCACAGGACTAAATCATCATTAACTAATGCATTGGTGCCAGGTACAACAGGTTTGTAATTATAAGTGATACCATGTCCATCAGGAATATATCCATTTTTTACATAGAGCCTTTGAGCGCTACCATAATCCGCATACAAGCCAACACCAATGCCAACAATACGACTTTTTTCAAAAGCTGCATTTTCTGCGGTTTTGAGTAATGCTGCGCCTATTCCTTGTTTTTGATAAGGTGGCAGTACATTAAGATCCATAATTTCTGGGATATTTTGACATAGAAATGGTTCGTAGTGTGATTGCCATTTCAAAGTAACATATCCTGCGAAATTATCATTATAACAACCAACCCAAATAATTCGTTCCTTAGCTTGTTGTTGATCAAGGTATGTTTGAAAAGTTGATATAGGTTTTGGCCAATTATGTTGAGCAAATTGTGAGGCAATAGAGGAGATATCATTTTTTTTAAGGAATCTAATGCTAATCATACTAATCCTTTCACTCTTTCCAAATACTTATCACAAGCAATTTGATAACTTTCTTTAATCAGTTTTTCAAGTGTATCAAATGAGTGATTTGAAGGATTTACAATTGAAACCCAAGCCATCCAGCCATAAACGGGATGAGGGGTTAGCGTGTCTAATTTTTGAAAATCGTATGGACCTTCAATTGAATGACCTTTCGCAGGACGCTTTGGCAGTGTTGAAAAATGCTGCAAAAATGTTTTTTTAGAAATGCCAAAATTTATTCTGAAAATGTTTTCTCTATCTAGGGCGGAGGCTTTGTCGTTGTCTCCGTCTTTTTCTTTTAAAGTTAAAAAATAGACGCCTCTTTTTAACAAGTTATTGGGGTTGTAAAAGAAGCTTTTCTCACCCCATGCATTTACCACATTAAGTCCTGGGAAATTAGCGACAACAAAATCTGAAATATCATTGCAGGTCACTATGGTGCCTTTAGTTCCATTATTGCTGCCCTAATTCTATCGCATGTTTTCGTTAACTTTTGCAAATTCTTCCCAGGTGATTGTCATTTATGTTCTGTCTCTAGATTTCTTATTTCCTGGCGGCAACTTCAGAATCCACAACTTTTCTCAAAACAAGAGGGACCTTAGAAATATGCTCGGGGCCTAAATCAATTAATTCTAAAGCTTGAAGCTCTTCTGCTGGTATGCCTTTTATAGCTGGTTGATATGTTGCAAAAAATTCCTTGATAGTTTCATTATATTTATTAAATTTGGTCTGAGGGTCTTCGCAACCGGCAACCGTTTGATCATAAGCTTTTAGACAAGCTTGGAGGTCTGTATCTGCTTTTATTGCTGCTGTAATTGAACGCATAATAGAGGCTGCCCCCGACACAATTGTCCAAAGAGCGTCTTGTAACGAATCGGCTCTATGTCTTTCTTTCTCTCGATCTAGCAGGCGATCTAATAAAAGCCCATTTTCATTTGCTCTGTTTAGTGCTTCTTCTCTTATTTTATGTTTTAAATACATCTGTCCAATAGAAACTAAATGTTTATTTTGGTGCAGTCCTTCCTGGTACGATACTATAAGAGATGAGAACATTTTAAATTCTTTATCTCTTAATGATTTATTTCTTGTGCGCTCAAAAGCACCATTCAAGGCTAATGATTTTGTAAGATCATCTTTTGCATTTATTAGTGACAGACACTGGACACTACAGAAAAAAGCCTCGTTGATAAGTTCATTTAAGAAGGTGTGCTTGAATAAAAATTCACGGTATGAAAGTGGCCATAAGTGAGCGCTATCATGAACAAGGGTAATACCGATGCCATGATCTCTATATAATTTAGGGATAAACTGGGCTTGTGATAAGCCGGGAATATCAAATTTTCTTTCTAATAGCTCATGCTGTTTTTCTGCTAGTAATTTCTGTAAAGGTTCAGGAATAGCAGTTGTGCTAGGTGCACCTTGTGTGATGTGCGTATGTGTACCAGCTCCAGGATCACCATCAGCACTGCCAGCGGCTGCGTTTACTGTATGTAAAAAGCCAATTAGTGTATAAAAATATTTTTTCATTGTGTTTATATTGTTTTTTTATTAATGCTATATTATACAACATAAAATATCTTTTTCAACATTTTTTGTAGTGACTAACGAAACTGGGAGTATTATTCATAGTTATCGTTTTGTTTTTAATTCCATAACTGCAGTCTTAATTCTGTCACATGCTTTTGCTAAATTTTCCAAACTTGTTGAGTAGGAAATGCGAAAATATGGGGATAGACCAAATGCATCACCAGAAACGGTCGCAAGGTTATGGTCTTCTAATAAATAGGTGCAAAAATCATTATCGGTTTGAATGGTTTTGCCGCATTGTGTTACTTTTCCAATAACGCCATTACACCCTATATATAAATAGAACGCACCGTGGGGCTTAATAAGCTGTAATTCTGGAATGGTGGACAATTCATTTAAGATGTAATCACGTCTTTTTGCAAAGCTTGTTCGCCATTCATCCAAAAAATCATGAGGGCCATTGATAGCAGCAACTGCTGCGGCTTGCGAAATAGAGCATGGGTTTGATGTTATTTGTGATTGTAAATCAATCATGGCTTGAATTAAATGTTTGGGGCCAGCTCCATACCCAATGCGCCACCCGGTCATTGAATACGCTTTTGAAACACCATTCACCAGCAAAGTGCGGTGATATAAATCAGGGGCAACGTTTAAAATATTTGAAAATTCTGAGCCATCATACAGAAGATATTCATAAATATCGTCTGTTAAAATATGCACGTGTGGGTGCGCACGTAGCACTTCGGCTAGGGCCAAAAGCTCATCTTTCGTATAAACGCATCCCGTTGGATTTGATGGAGAGTTTAAAATCAACCACTTTGTTTTGGGCGTAATGCTAGCCGCTAACTGGCTTGGCTGAAGTTTAAATTCATTTTCAATTGGGCAATTAATAAAAACAGGAATGCCTTCAAATAAGCTAACAATATCAGGGTACGAAACCCAATAAGGGGCAGGGATAATAACCTCATCACCCGCATTAATGCTAGCCATAAACGCGTTAAAAATGACTTGCTTGCCGCCTGTACTTACAATGATTTGATTACTTTCATAAGTAAAGCCATTATCACGGCTTAGCTTTTTTATAATTGCTTCTTTCAAAAGCGCAGTGCCACCAACCGGGGTATATTTTGTTTGACCATTATTCATGGCTTGTAAGGCTGCGTCTTTAATCCACTGAGGTGTATCATAGTCAGGTTCACCGGCACTTAAGCTAATAACATTCTTCCCCTGTTCTTTTAGTGCAATGGCTTTTGCAGTCATGGCAAGGGTAGGTGAGGGTTTTATCCAATTCATGCGCTGTGCTAGACTAGTCATACGGCTAAAATTTTAAAATCTGGCTAATTTAACCATAAATCTGTTAAGGGGTATATGAAATACCTAGCCCAATAATGTGGATAAGATTTTGTATGACAAAAAAATTACCTCCTGACGAACAAGCCCTTTGGGATGCTGTTGTAAAAAACATTAAGCCTATAAAGCACGATATGGTGGTTGCTAAACCCCCTAGCGTTTTGAAGATCCCTGAAAGGCCACTTTTGCCAACACCAGGCATTAGTCGCACACAAAAGGTTGAAGCACTTCACGTGAATGATTTAAGAAATGTTCGTCCAGAGGCTCAGCTTGATTTGCATGGTTTTACCCAAGCAGCAGGCGAAATGGCTTTGCGCGAATTTTTAAAAAATGCTTTGTACAGGAATTTGCGTTGGGTGCGAATTATTACCGGAAAAGGGTCGCCTAATAAACCTAGTATTCTTCGTGAACAAACACCAAAGTGGCTTCAATCAATGCCTGAATTTGTAACTGGCTATGCTTATGCAAAACCAGATGATGGTGGCAGTGGTGCATTTTATGTGAAAATTCGTCGTAAGGTTCGAATTTAATTTCTAAAAATATCTAAGCGTTGATCGTATTCGTGGGTTTTTATATCTAACAACCCAAGCACTGAATGAAAAAAGTTATCATGAGAATATTTTCCTGTTTCAGCTTTAGCCCTTAAGCTGTTTACATCTACATCAAATTCTTGGCTGAAGCTATCTGATAGCCACATAATCCATGGAACATGAGTCTGTTCTTTAGGGGCAATTAGGTACGGCGTGCCATGAAGATAAATACCATATTCCCCTAATGATTCACCATGATCAGAAACATAGATCATTGCAGTATTCAGTTGAGTATTATTTTCAAGTGTTTCGATGATTTTTGTCAAAATGTAATCGGTATATAAAATGGTGTTGTCGTAAGTGTTCACAAGGTCCGATTTTTTACAGCTTTGAATTTCATTGGTGTTGCACCCCGGTTTGAATTTATTAAATTCTTCAGGGTAGCGTTTGTGATAAGCAGGTCCATGGCTGCCAAGTTGATGCAGCACAATGATAGAATCATGTTTTAAGCTTTTGATGTAACTATCTAACCCGGTGAGTAAGGCTTCATCATTTTGATTTAAATGTCTTATATTTTCTTCTTTTAGCCTTGCTGCTATCCCTTTTGAGCTGCTGTTATTATCACGCCAAAGAATTGAAAAACCAATTCTAGATAAGACATCTAGTAAGTTTTCTTCTTGCGCAGCTTTTTCAGGCGTATAGTTTTCTCTTGGTAATTTTGAAAAGATTCCAGGTACAGCAACGGCTGTACATGTTCCACAGGATGAAACATTTTTCAGCGAAATTACATTTTTAGTTTTGAGTAAGGGATTCGTTTCGCGTGCATAACCGTTCAGTGAAAAATTATCGGAACGTGCAGCTTCGCCCACCACAATAACAAGCAATGATTTCTTCGTAACATTTTTCCAAAGTGGCCCTTTGGCTGCATCTAAAGCAATTTTGGTAAACTTTTGCGGGGTTTGATTTTGCTTTTTTATATATTTTCCTAAGTAGTAAATACAATTTATAGGGGTAATTAAGCTGATAAGGTTTCTATTATTTCTATGAATAATAACTATAGTTTTATAAGCAGTGCCTACTGAAACAGCAATTAATAGCGCGGCTATGGTAATTGTTATTAATCTAGATTTTAGTTCTGAAAAAAATTTGGGTTGATAAGTTGTTTTGAAAAAACATAAGGATAAAAGCGGGGCTCCCAGTAAGAGAAACCATATTGCAAATTTAGTACTTAAAAGATCTAACGATTCATGAATGTCAGTTTGCAGTACGTTTTGGATCATATCTGTATCAATCACGACCTTGAAGTAGTGCATATGATAACTTGAAAATATAGCTGCGATAGCAAGTACAAATATCAACGTTTTTTGAACATACGGAAATAACAGAAGGTTAAAAGCAATGGTAAACACGGCGTTTAACCCAATGAACATTGACACTAAATAAATTAAATCAGAAGCATTATCAAAATTTACTATTTTAAAAACCGCATTCCAAAAGGGAATGTTTAGCAAGCAAACAAAATAGAACGACAAAAAAACAATAAAAATATTTCTGTTAATTTTCACAAATTCTTCCCTTAAACAGAAATGGCTTTTGAAATTTGAGACGGTTCAAATTCAAGGTTTACGTAATTTCGGTATAGTCCTTCTTGACGCATTAATTCGTGGTGCGTTCCTATTTGTTCTATGTGCCCATGGTTCAAGACCATAATTTTATCTGCTTCCATCACGGTACTTAAACGGTGAGCAATTACTAAGGTTGTGCATTCTGCACTCAGCGCCTTTAAGTTTTGCTGCACAATAAAATCACTTTCGGCATCTAGTGAATTGGTTGCTTCATCTAAAAGCAAAATACTTGGGCGCCGTAATAATACGCGTGCCAAAGCTAGACGCTGTTTTTGCCCGCCGGAAAGTCTAACACCTCGGTGGCCAACTTTGGTTTGCAGTGAATAAGGTAATCTTTCAACGAAATCTTTCAGGTGCACCATTTCTAGTGCTTGCCACAAATCACTTTCATCAACGGTATCAAGACCATATGCTAAGTTTTCAAAAATTGTTGTGGAAAAAATCACAGCATCTTGTGTTACTAAACCAAGTTGATGACGAATGCTATCAGTTGACAGGTCTTGGTAATTCACGCCGTTAAGGTAAATATTACCAGAATTGGGTTCGTAAAATTTAAGTAGTAATGAAAATATTGTGCTTTTTCCAGCACCAGATGGGCCAACAATTGCAACAGTTTCACCAGGCAGTACGCTTAAATTTAATTGACTAAGAACGTTAGTTTCAGGGCGCGAAGAATACGCAAAGCTCACCTGATGCATTGCTAAAATGCCGTGATTTTGTACAAGGCGCTGTTTGATAATATTTTGCTTAGGTGGCTCTAATTTCAGTATTTCTAATATTCTATCTCCTGCTCCAGCTGCGCGGTAAAAATCAGCAAAAAGTGCCGAAAATGATCCTAAGGCTCCGCTTACGGCAACTGCATAAAATAAAAATCCTAGCAAATCTCCTTTGGTCATGGTTTGTTCAAAAACCATTTGCGCCCCAAGGTAAGCGATTACGCATAGGCCTGAAAAAATCAGCACCATGGCAAAACCAACCAATTTAGCACGTGCTTTTGCTGACTTTAAAACAGCTTGAACGAAGTTAGTGTTGTATCCATGAAATGAAGAACGATCTTGTGCAGCATGGGAAAATAGCAGCACTGTTTTAATATTGTTCAATGTTTCATCAATAAACTGAGCAAGGTCAGCCAACACACTTTGAGCATATCGTCCATGCACACGAACGATTTTCCCAAAATAAATAACTGGTAATAATAGGGCAGGGACAATTACGCAGCTTAATAAAAATAATTTTCCAGAGGTCATTACCATCATGATAATGCCGCCGAGAATGATCAGTGCATTTCTTATGAAAATACCCAAGCTGTTTGTTAGCACAAGTTGCAATAAATTCATGTCACTTGTTAGGCGTGTAACTAAATTTGCCGGTTGGTATTCTTCAAAAAAAGAAATAGGGAATTTAAGAATGTGATCAAAAAGATCGTAACGTAGACGGGCCATTAATTGTTCGCCAATCCAACTAATGTAATAGGTGCGAGCGTAACTTGCAAAAGCCAGTAATACAACGCTAATAGCCAGCCCTATTAAAACCCAGCCGAAATAATCTGATCCTTTTGTTAGTAGTCCCGTATTGACTGAAAAGCTTAAAAATTTTCCAAAACCAAGAACCATGCCAGCTGCGACACCAAGCATGACACAAGCTAGAATAATTGGTTTATAAAACGTAGAAACATATTTTCCAAGCAATGCCCATAATGTGCCTATAGAGGCCTTTGATTCATTTTTGGGCGTCACATCATCATAAAAAGATTTTTCACGCATCTAGGTCCTGCCTTAGAACGCTTTCAAGCTCTTTATCTGTTCTAGTGCATAACCATTTTCCTGAACGATATGAAAAATGATGCGCTCCAGTTATTGGGGAAGAAAACCAAATTTGTTCCATTGTGCTGTGATAATTTAAGAGAAATTGACCTTTTGGGCATCTGATTAACAAAGCGCCTTCAACGTAATCTGCATCCCAATCATTTTCTAAAGTATCAGATAAATCCTGGAGATATTTAAATGCGATAGTTTTATGCACGGCTGCAGATTCATTTCAGGACTTTTGCCCAATATACATGGGTAATATAGGGAAATTCAATCACCTCGTGATTTTTAAGCTGTTCGTGTGTTGTGCAAAGGTTTTTCATTTGTTGAGCTACTTCTTGTTTTTTGTTGTCTGGTAAAGCTGCAATAAAGCTCATGCCTAGTGCACGGTGAGTAAGCGTTTCCTTGAAAAAATGATGAGAGTAATTGAATTGTTGATGCTGCAAAGCAGAAAAATGATTTTGATTATTAAATACCTTTTTCCATTTATCGAGATCAAAACGTACAATTTCATCATGAGGATAGGAGAAAAGTATTTTATGATATTCATGAACCCAATTCACTGCATCATTTCGTTCTTGAAATATTATTACTAGATAGCCATTTTGTTTTAATACGCGAGCTATATCAGCAAGAGCAGACAGATTAGCAAACCAGTGAAAAGCTTGAGCTACTAATACACCATCAAAAATATTATCCTTAAAAGGAATATTTTCTGCTCTTGATATTACGGGAGATAATTTTGGGTGTTTTGATTTTAAAACTTTCAGCATATTTGGTAACCATTCTGTTACCATGGGGGTGAAGTCATGTTGTGCAAGCAGGTCAGTGAATTTTCCTGTGCCCGCCGCAAGTTCAAGCAACTTTGACGATGTTCTAAAACCAAGATTTTTTTTGAAAAGTTCAGCTACTGCATTTGGATAACCGGGCCGGCTTATTTCGTAACTTTCAGAACAGGTATCAAACGATTTTGCTAAAGAATTCACCACTCACACTTTCTTTGGTGGAGCCTAGGGGAATCGAACCCCTGACCTCTACAATGCCATTGTAGCGCTCTCCCAACTGAGCTAAGACCCCGGTATCTTCTGTTTTAAGTGTAAAACATTCTTGTGGCAAGTCAAAAACTTAATTATTAATAAAAAAAGCTTTGTGATTTTTATGAACTGGGAAGATACGGGAATTGTTCTGAAGTACAGAACGTATTCTGAAAAACAACTGATTGCTAGCGTGTTTACACAACAGCGAGGACGTGTTGATGGGATGATTACACGTACCAAATCATCTATGCCACAGCCTGGAGACTTGTGTTCTGTTTATCAGAAAGCAAGACTTGAGCAACACTTGGGAACGTTTAAACTAGAAACAAAGCAAAGTCATTCGAGTTTACAATTTTGTGATGCTTTGAGAGTTTACGCTCTTAAAACAATGCTGGAAATGTTGGGTTCGTTATTGCCTGAGCATCACCCATATTTAAATTTATGGAATAAGGCGAATGAAACGCTGCAGCTTTTTTATCACCCATCTGAAGCGATTAAAGCCTATTGCTTTTTTGAAGTGTTACTGATTGAGGAGTTGGGATTTGGTCTGAGCTTAGATTCTTGCGCAGTAACTAAAACACTTGAAAATTTAACCCATGTTTCACCGAAGACAGGTTGTGCTGTTTGTTACGAAGCTGCACTACCCTACATTAACAGACTGCTAGTACTGCCTGATTTTCTAATTAATAAAAATTGTGCACCTACAAAATTAGACTTTGTAAATTCATTACTTCTTACGGGACATTTTCTGGTGAATCATGCGAGTCATCACAAATCTTTGCCATTAGCACGTCAGGAATTGATGCAGAAGTTACGAGTGTAAGCCTACTCAAGCTGACCAAGAGATCGGATTTTTACTTTCGGGTGCACTTCATTCTGCGACATAATAACTACGGAAGGGCGTACTCTTTCAAGAATCGATCTGATGAATGAACGAATATAGGCAGTGGTTACAAGAACTGGCATTTCGCCCATCATTGCGAGGCGGTCATAGGTTTCATTACAACGGAAAATAAATTCCTGCATCTGGCTAGGGGGCAGGGCTAATTGACGTGCATCTCCATCACCGACAACGGAATCGCTGATGATTTGTTCCCATTGTGGGCTTAGGGTGACAATATTTAAAACGCCTTCGTTGTCAGCGTTACTAAAAGTAATTTGTCTGCTTAAGCGTAGTCGCACGTGTTCCGTAATGGTTACAATGTTTCTTGAAAAATTACACGCTTCGGCAATGCCTTCAAGAATTGTTGGAAGATCACGAATTGAAACACGTTCACCAACCAGATTTTGCAACACGCGTTGAATGCCGCCTACTGTAATTTGTCCTGGAACAATATCATTTAGAAGTTTTTTGTAGGTTTCGCTCATATCATCAAGTAATTTTTGAACATCAGCAAAGGTAACTAGTTCGCCGATATTATCTTTAATAACTTCTGTTAGATGGGTTGTTAGAACTACTGATGGTTCAACTATAGTGTAACCTAGATTTTCAGCATCTGCTTTCACTGAGCCAGAAATCCACATTGCTGGCAATCCAAAGCTTGGTTCCCTTGTGTGCTCACCTATTAATGTAATTGGTTCCGCGCGAGGATCCATAACCATTAGATCTCCTGGTTTTAAGTATCCTTTCCCGGCATCTAATTCTTTTATGCGGATGACATATTCATTATTACCAAGTTGCATATTGTCTTGGATACGAACTTGAGGAAGATAAATACCCATTTCTTGCTGTAGCTGCGTACGCAGATTTTTAATTTGCTCACCAAGTTGTCTATTTTTTTCACCATTTAAAAGTGTTAATAAGCCATAGCCCAATTCAAGACGAATCATATCTAACGGTAGAGATATTGCAGGTGCTGATGTTTGTTCTAAGGATTTTTGATTATCATCGGTGTCTTTAGTATGTTTATCGAGATTATCTTTATTTTCAACATTCAGCTGTTCTTGGTATGAATTCCACGAGGCATATCCAGCAAGAGACGCTAAAATTACAAATGGCATGATAGGAATGCCAGGTAGTAAACCCATTGCTGCCATTACAAAAGAAGCCATTCCTAAAGCAGTGGGATAAGCGCTTAATTGGCGATACAAAGCTTTATCAGTTGCTCCTTCAATACCAGCTTTAGATACCAACAAACCAGAAGCCATAGAAACAATAAGCGCAGGAATCTGGGTTACTAAGCCATCACCTACTGTTAAAAGCGTATAGGTATGAAATGCATCGCCAAAACTCATGTTGTTTTGAGCAACCCCAATAATAATTCCACCAATAATATTGATGAATGTGATCAGTAGTCCTGCTATCGCATCTCCGCGCACAAACTTGGCAGCACCATCCATTGCTCCATAAAAATTACTCTCAGATTCAATTTCTTTGCGACGTCTGCGTGCTTCAGGCTCGTCAATCATTCCAGCGGCTAAATCCGCATCAATAGCCATTTGTTTACCTGGCATTCCATCTAAACTAAATCTGGCAGCAACTTCAGCGATACGCCCTGAACCCTTGGTAATAACCACGAAGTTTACAATGATTAAAATAATGAAAACTACTATTCCAATAACAAAATTGCCTCCAATTACAAATTGACCAAAGGCCTCAATGACTTTGCCTGCAGCAGATGTACCTTCATGTCCATGAGATAAAATTAATCTAGTTGAGGCCACGTTCAAAGATAAACGGATCATTGTGGCTATAAGAAGAACAGTAGGAAATGAGCTAAATTCATTAGGTTTCATAATGAATAGTGATGTCATTAAAATCATTACTGAAAAAGTGATGGAAAGCGCTAAAGCAAAATCCATTAATGGTTTTGGCATTGGCATTAGCAAAACAACCATGATGATAAGAACGCCAACAGCGAATGATATATCGGCTCTTTTTATCAGATCAGCAAAGCTAGGAGCGGTAGCTTTGAACTCAATTGCAGCTGCCATTCTGTTTTCTCCTATAGGTAAGTGGAAGAAACATTAGAGTCTGAATATTCTTTTAGCTTATTTCGTAGTGTGCGAATAGAAATTCCTAAAATATTCGCTGCATGTGTTCTATTTCCAAGACAGTGATCCAAAGTATGTAGTATTAATTCACGTTCCACTTCAGCAACTTTCCTGCCTACTAAAATTGGATTAGAATCAGGTTTTTCTGATGATACAGGCCCATTTATTCCAAAAATATCTTCAGGTGTAATGGTGTCCTCTTGAGCCATAAGGACAGCTCTATGAATACTATTCTCTAATTCACGAACATTACCAGGCCAACTATGAGCAAGTAGATTATCAAGAGCAAACGTGGATAATTTTTTTGGACTAATAAGATTCAGTTCGCAATACTTTTGAATAAAATACGTTGCTAACGGTTCAATATCACCTGGGCGCTCGCGAAGGCTTGGCATTTGAATATTTACCACATTCAGGCGAAAATATAAGTCTTCTCGGAACTCTTGTGCTTTTACAGCTTCCAGCATATTGCGATTTGAAGTGGCAATAATACGAATATCAATGCGAATAGGGTGTGCGCTTCCAACGCGATCAATGACCCTTTCTTGCACTGCACGTAAAAGTTTAGCCTGTAGTCGAGGATGCATTTCAGTAACTTCATCCAGTAATAGAGTGCCACCTGAAGCTTCTTCAAATTTTCCTATACGTCTAGCAATTGCACCTGTAAAAGATCCTTTTTCATGACCAAATAATTCTGATTCAAGCAAATTTTCTGGGATGGCAGCACAATTTATAGAAATAAATGGACGTTCTCTTCGTTTTGATTGTTGATGAATAAAATTTGCCATTATTTCTTTGCCAGTTCCTGATTCACCGGTAATTAAGATATTTGCTTCACTTGGTGCAATTCTGTTCGCAAATGTTAATATTTGCTTTGTTTTAGGATCATTATGAATAACGTATAAATCTTCTCTTGTTACGGCCTGAAGCACTGCTGCAATTAATTCCGGATCTGGTGGTAAGGTAATATATTCTTTTGCACCTGCACGAATTGCTTCAGCAGCACGATCTGGGTCTGGTGTTACGCCACATGCAACTACAGGAATAACAATACGCTCATTTTTTATCGCAGTTAAAAATTTGAAAATATCCAGCGTTAAATCAACCATGACCATGTCAGCGCCTTTTCCAGAACGCAAACTTTCAAGTCCCTCGTCAATTTCAGGAACATGTGAAACCTTCGCTCCACTTGCAATTGCAATTTTTGCAGCTGAGCTGACATATCCATTCAAAGATCCAACAATTAATAAACGCATATTTTTATTCCCTTATGTTTTACTTTTAGTTTTAATAATCTCTGTCATTGTAATGCCAAGTTTATCTTCAACCATAACAACTTCCCCACGGGCAATCAGAAGGTTATTGACATAGATATCAATTGCTTCACCTACGCGCCGATCAAGTTCAATAACGGCTCCTCGTCCAAGTTTTAATAACTGATGAACTGGCATTCGAGCGCTGCCTAAAACAGCTGAAACCATAACAGGAACTTCAAACACGGCTTCCAAGTCTTTTGGCTCATGGCTGTCAGAAATTAAGTCTTTTAGTTGCTCTGTGTTAACAGTCGTGTCTTCTTCAAATTTGTCCGACCAAGATGTTGATAGTGCATCGTGAATGACATTTTTTTTGCTAAAATCTGTCATTGTTTCATTTCCTGGATTATCTACATTATCCATGGTGCTCTCCTTGTTCTACATAAGCATTCAGATATTCTTGCATCTTTAACTCAACTTCTTGATACCGTGTCTCTAGATTCCATTGTGCGCCTCCACCATTCCATTCAATTTTACATGTGTTATCTATAAGCTCATTAGTTTTTATAATGTTTATCGTTTCAGGATAAGTAGAACATAAATTTTTTAAATGCTCCAACGTCTCCTCATAAATAAATTCAGGAACTTTCACTTGAATAGGCATATGAATTATTAATGATTCAACAATTTCTTTTAAAAATTTTTTCATTTCTTTTTGGCCATGTTTTTTAAAAAAGAAAGGCATAGATTTACTGAGAACCGCTGAGCAAACTCTTAAAATACTTGAGAAAAAATTTTCAGAAAAAATTTTTTCTACTTTTATAATTTCTTTTAGAGAACTTTCAATTTCTAAAAGAGCTTTTTGAACAATGGTATCAATTTCTCTGGTAGCTTTTAGCTCTCCTTGAGATACCCCTAATTCAATTCCTTCGTTGAACCCTTTTGTGTAACCTTCAGATTCTGCATTCTTTATATCTTCTTCAGTAAAGATGAGTTGATTATTTTCTATAGCAAACTCACGCATTATTAGCGGTGTCGAGTTTTTACTGATGAAATTTGTATAAATTTTATTTTTATGTTCCATAACTACTCGACCAACTGTTCACCTTTTTCAGAGCCATTGTTAATGCTAATTTCATTACAAGCGGCTAAGTTTTTTGCAATCATTACAATTTCATTCTGTGCTTTTTCCACGTCTTTTAATCTTACCAACCCTAGATTGGCCATTTCATCTAATAAGAGTTTTGCTCCGCGTTCCGACATATTTTTAATAAATTTCTCTTTAATTCGATCTTGAGTACCTTTTAGGGCAATTGCTAGTTTAGATTTGTCTATAGACCTTAGTATTATTGTAATACTTGTTTTATCTAGTTGAACTATGTCTTCAAAGGTAAACATTAAATTGCGAATTCTTTCAGCTATTTCTGGTTTTTTTTCTTCAAGTCTATTTAGCAAACGCATTTCTGATGTGCGGTCTAGATTATTAAATACCTCCGCAACTATCTCATATGGATCTTTCTTTACAGATCTACCTAATGTGCTAATAAATTCTCGGTGCAAAGTATTTTCTATTTCTTCAATGACTTCTCTTTTAACAGTATCCATACGCAATAAACGTATAACTATTTCATCTGCCATAGTTTCAGGTAAACAAGAAAGAACTTTTGCTGAAGTCTCAGGGCGTATACGGGATAAAATAACAGCAACAGTTTGTGGGGATTCATTCTTAAGATATCCTGCCAATATTTCTTCATCTACGCTGCTAAGCTTATCCCATAAGTTTTTACCTGCAGGTCCACGAACATCATCAATAATCTTATCAACTTCACTTTGTGTCATGAGTTTTAAAAGTAAGCGTCTTGTGCTTTCTACAGAACCAACCAACGACCCTGTACTTGATATTTCATTGACAAATTCAACGCATAAGGTTTCAACCTTTTCAGAACTTACTGTGCCCAAGTTTGCCATGGCTTGTGATAAATCTTTTACTTCTTCTGTTTCTAGATAAGAAAATATTTTTTGCACTTGTTCATCTGGAAGAGAGAACATCATAATTGCTGCTCTTTCATTTCCTGAATAGCTAACTTTTTCTTCTTTCATGATGTTTAAGAATTTTTCAGTCATACCTATTTATCCGAATACATCCAAGATCTAATAATTGAAACAGCTTCTTCTGGGTGTCGATCAACAAGTTCTGCAATTTTTTTAGTCGATGATTGATTAACCATTCCTTCAATATGGTCTATATTGATCGGGGGTTGTGCTTGCTTTGAGCTTGTAGATCTATTTGTATTTGATTGTTCTTCCACATGAATTTTTGTGGAGCTGTCAGATGAAATTTCTGAATTACCTGATAGTGCTCTAGAGGAAGTTGTTCTCATTAAAGATGAGATAAATGGTTTAACTACCGTAAACAAGCCAATTAAAACAACAAGTGCTGTAATGCTTAATTCTGCTAACTTATTTAAATTTAGGCCAAAAAATGGATTTTCTTGCTTTTCTGGAATAGTATCTTGTGGAAATTCGCTGAATTTTAAGTTAACTAAACTCACAACGTCACCGCGATCTTCTTTATATCCTGTTGCAGTTTTCACTAAGTCTTTTAGTTTACTCAATTCCTCATCTGATCTTGGTTGATATTCTTGAGTGCCATCATCTTTCTTTTTGTAATTTCCATCAACCATAACTGCAATTGATAATCGCTTTATAGTGCCCAATTCTTTGACATACGTTTTTGTAGTATTTGAAATTTCATAATTGATATTTTCTTCAATATTGCTAGTTTGATTTTTATTGTTATTACCAGTATTTCCCTGTCCTTCTTGCCCAACAGGCAAAGAGTTTTGAATGGAAACAGCATCACTAGAAGCAGATTTTTCGCTTGTGCTGACACCTTCTTCATTGATTATTTGATTTTTTACAACTTGTCCTTCAGGGTCAAATAATACAGATGTTGATGAAACTTGATCAAAGTCCATATCGACAGAGACTTCCGCTCTGGTTTTATTTAATCCAAGCGTGCGATCTAGTAGTGCTTCAATTGACCTTGAAATGCGTTGTTCATATTCACGTTGAGTTGTTTGTTGCACTGTAAGATTATCTTTTGTTTCCGCAGAATCTTTTCCTCGGGCAAGCAAGTTTCCTCGGTCATCTACTATTGAAACTTGATCTAAAATTAAGCCAGGAACTGCTGAAGCAACTAAGTAGCGAATTGACTGAACTTGAGTTGCAGAAAGAACAGCTACACCTTTCATACGTATCATTACTGATGCGGAAGGTTCCTGCTTGTTTTCGCTAAAAAGTTCGCGTTTAGGAATGACGAGATGCACACGTGCAGCTTGTATCCCTTGAATAGTTTGGACTGACTTTCCAAGTTCTCCTTCTAAAGCTCTGATCTGATTGATACCTAATAGAGCATTAGTTGTGCCTAAAATATCTTGCTTGTCAAAAATTTCATATCCTACCCCACCACCAGATGGCATGCCACTTTGTGCTAATTCCATCCGTAATCTTGAAATATCATCTATAGGAGCATAAATTTGTGTTCCGTCACCTTTGACTTCAAAAGGGATTCCCATAGTTTTTAATTTTTCTAAGACACGGCCACCTTCGGCTGCTTCTATTTGATTATATAGCAAGGCCATTTCGGTTTGATTCGCACGCACCATGATGTAACCAAAAAACGTCATTAAACCAAGGCCAATTCCAGCCATAGTTATAACGCGGCTGGTGCCAAAACGCTGCAGGATTTCGTTCAAGGGGTTGCCTAATTTGCTTGTTTATACCCTTAAGGTAGTCCGAAGAGTTAAATAATTGGTTAACAACCCGGCAAATTTTGCCGAAATAAAATTATTTAAGGAAAATTTTGCCGACTTACTGCGTAGTGGTCAGCAAAATTAGGGGGAAAGAGATGTTATTCTTTGATAATTTTTTTAAAAAACTGAGTTTCAAGCTTATGAATATCTCCGTTTTTAATCATATCTCGTATTTTTTCATTGATAGGCTCAAGTAGAGAGGATCCTTTTGGTAAGGCTATTGAAAAAGTGATAACAGTTTCTTCTATGGGGATAATTTTTAAATCAGGGTTGATGCTTTGTAATTCATATGCTTCTGAGTATCCCGTAACAATTGCTTGGCATTTTCCTTCATGTAATGCATCTAGAAGTTCAAAAAATTTTGAGCGCATTAGTAGCTTAACATCTTTAAAATGGGTTTTTAGATCATTCACGTAAGTAGTTCCTGATTCCACTCCAACCGTCTTGTTAGATATGTCATCAAGATTGCGTATTGATGTTGCGAATGGGACAACGACTACAGTCATTGAACGATGATATGGAATCGTAAAATCAACGTCTTTTTCACGTTCTGGAGTTTTTCCAATTGCTGCTATAGCTCCATCGACTTGTTTTTGTTTAACCGTTCTTAAAATTCCTTCAAAAGAGATATCATGAAAATGCACAGTTTTTTTCAAGCTTCCTGCAATAGTATTAATTATTTCAATTTCAAATCCAGCCAGCTTGCCATGTTCGCTATAAATATAGGGCGGATAATCACTAGAAACAGCAAAATTTAAAATTGAATCAGTATTTTTTTCTGGAGATTTTTCACAACCGACAAAAAACAAAAAACTTAACAGAATACTTAAGTACCGCATAAAAAATTACCCCTTTAATTGATTCATATCACTTAAGAATATGCTACCACGATTACGATAGTATAGTAGCACTATTGCTAACCCAATTGCTGCTTCAGCTGCAGACGTCGTTAAAACAAACAAAGAAAATATTTGACCGTCTAAGTCTTTTAAAATACAGGAAAAACCTACAAAGTTAACACTTACACTTAAAAGCATAATTTCTATGGATAACAAAACCATGATGATATTATGTCTGCGATGATAAATGCCAAATAAGCCTAAACAAAATAAGTAAATTGAAGGTACTAAAACTAAAAGATGAGTCATACATCAACTCCTTTATGAAAAGGAATTTTTACTAAGCTTAGAGTATCTGTAGGCTCTCTATTCACTTGTTGCTTGATGTCTTGATGCACAATATGGTTGCGTGTACGTAACGTCAAAAGAATGGCACCAATCATTGCTAATAAAAGTAACAAGCCTGAGAGCTGAAAAATATAAAAATATTGAGTATATAAGTGATTGCCAATGGCGTTAGCATTAGTTGTCATTTGAGGAATAGGAAGTGCTATAACATCGATTGCTTTTTCCCAAGTTTTCCATGGTAATACAGCAATTATTAGCTCTGTGAAAAGTATGCAAGCTAAAATAGTGCTAAATCCTGTGTATGAACTGAATTCAAATTTAAGTTGTTTTTCATCAACATTCATTATCATCACAACAAATAAAAACAAAACTGCGACGGCACCCACATAAACAATGACAAGCATCATGGCTAAAAATTCAGCTCCCCAGACTAAAAATAAACCTGCAGCATTAAAAAAGGTCATGATTAGTAATAATAAGCTATGTATAGGCGTTCGCATAAGCACAACACCTGTTGCGGAGCCAAGCAAGCCTAATACAAATACTAAATAAAGAATGCTTTCACCCATTATCTATACTCCGCATTTTTTTATATTTTCTTCAAGTGCTAATTCCCAACGATCTCCATTACTAAGTAATCGTTCTTTATTAAAAATAAGCTCTTTATGAGAAAGTGTTGAAAATTCAAAATTAGGCCCTTCTACAATAGCATCAACAGGGCAAGCTTCTTGGCATAAACCACAGTATATGCATTTTGTCATGTCTATATCATAGCGTGTGGTTTTTCTGCTTCCATCTGCATTTGGTTCAGCTTCAATAACAATCGCTTGCGCAGGGCACACTGCTTCACATAATTTACAGGCAATACATCTCTCTTCACCATTGGGATAGCGTCGTAAAGCGTGTTCTCCTCTGAATTTTGGGCTTTGTTCTGTTTTTTCAAATGGATATTGAATTGTGACCTTGCGTTTGAACATATATTTGAACGTTGTCATAAGCCCCACAAGAATATCGTAGAGTACTAATCTTCTTATATGCTTCTTTGATTTTTCGATCTTTTGTAGCATCAGATGATCTCAATTTGTAAAAGTTTTATAGCTGCTGTTAGTATTACGGCTATCAACGATATTGGAAGAAACACTTTCCAGCCTAAACGCATGAGTTGATCATAGCGATATCGAGGTAAACTAGCACGAACCCAAATGAATAAAAATAAAAAGAATGAAATTTTTAAAGCAAACCAGATATATCCGGGAACCATTAAAAATAGAGGGGTGTTAAATGGAGGTTGCCATCCGCCAAAAAATAAAATTGCGTTCATTGCGCTTAGTAAAATCATGTTTGCATACTCGCCTAAGAAAAATAATGCAAAGGGAAATGAAGAATACTCAACATGGTATCCACCAACTAATTCAGCTTCAGCTTCAGGAAGGTCAAATGGCGTTCTGTTTGCTTCTGCTAATGATGAGATGAAAAAAATCACCCACATAGGAAACAGATAGACAATAAACCAAGTATTTTGCTGTGCTTTAATAATTGCAGAGATGTTGAGAGAACCTACATTAATTAATACGGTTATAATAATTAATCCCATTGAAACTTCATAAGAAATCATTTGTGCTGCAGAACGTAGAGCTCCAAGAAAAGCATATTTTGAGTTGCTAGCCCAGCCAGCTAAAATTATTCCATATACAGCAAGTGAAGCTGTGGCAAATAGATAAAGAATCCCAACGTTTATGTCCGCAATTACTACTCCTTCATCAAATGGAATCACAGCCCAAGCCGCCAAACTAAAACCAAAAGTTAGTAGTGGAGCTAGAATAAATAGTATTTTGTTAGATGAAAAAGGTATAATAATTTCTTTATGTAAAAGCTTTATGGCATCTGCTATAGGTTGCAACAGACCAAATGGTCCAACCATGTTTGGTCCAATACGAAGCTGCATTGCGCCAATAATTTTTCTTTCCGCATATGTTATGTAAGCTACCGTTAGAATCAAAGGAAGTATGATTGAGAAACATTTGGCAGCAATCCATAGGACACTTGGAAGTAGCGACCATACATAAAAAAATGCGTCAGGAAATGAAATATTAAATAATTCCAAGCTGACCTCCCTGAATTTCACTAATAGCATTTGCCATATTAGCAGAGTACCGACTAATAACGTCGTGCATATAGTAATTTTTTATTGTTGTTTCAAAGGGATTAGAGTTGATTTTTGAAGCTGGGACATTAAATGGTTCAAATGTGGTTGAATCATGAAATTTAGGTAGTAAATCTTGCAGCTGATCTAAGGTGTTAAACGGAAGAGTTTTTTCTAAAACTTCTGACAAAGCTCTAATAATTTTCCAATCTTCTTTTGCATCTCCAGGCGGAAGCAATGCTTGTTTTGTTTGCTGACTTCGTCCTTCCATATTTACATAAGTTGCAAATTTTTCGGTATATGCAGTGCCTGGTAAAATTACATCTGCACTATGTGCGCCTTTATCTCCATGATGTCCTTGGTAAATTACAAATGCATTTGAAAAATCTTCATCAATATCAACGTTTAACATATACAATATTTTAATGTCTGAGGTCTTTGTGCTTTCAAGAATTTGGTGGAAATTTTTGCCGTCAAGTGCAGGAACAAATCCAACATCTAGCCCACCAACACGACCCGCTGCTGTGTGTAATACATTAACTTGGACACCAAATTTTTTATGTAGTTCATTTGTTTGATGTAAAATCGATGTCGAGTTAGCGTTCAAAAAGCAGCTGGTTCCTAATATTAACAATGGATTTTTTGCAGATTTTAAAACCTTAGAAAATGGATGTGATCCTTTTGTAATTTCACTTAATACCGACGGATCATCGCTTAAAAATTGGTACGGATATGTTAAATCAACCTGTTCACCAATTAATCCAATCGTGCAATTGTTTTGTGTAACAGCTTTGCGTAAACGCGCATTAACCATTGTCGCTTCGTGTCGTGGATTGCACCCTACTAGCAAAACAACATCGGCATTTTCTATATTCTTGATTGTGGAATTAAATAGATAATTGCTTCTGTGGTCATAGGGAATCATGGCACCATCGGTTCGGCAATCTCGGTTTTTTACACCCATTGCATCTAGTAGCATTCTTAAGGCTAGTTGACTCTCTTGATCAACTAAATCACCGGCAAGTGCTGCAATTTCTGAAGGATCAGTTTTCGCTATTTTTTTGCGAATAGTATTAAATGCTTCGTCCCAAGAACAAGGAGCTAATTTTCCATTTTTGCGTATGTAAGGCTTATCAAGGCGTTGACAAGACAGCCCGTCATAAGCAAAGCGCGTTTTGTCGCTAATCCATTCCTCGTTAATATTCTCATTTGTTCGAGGCAGGATTCTTAATACTTTTCCATCACGAACATCAATACGAATGTTGCTACCTACTGCATCAAGTACATCAATAGAATCGGTATGTTGTAGTTCCCAAGGTCGTCCATGGAATGCGTAAGGCTTATTTGTAAGTGCGCCGACTGGGCAAATATCAATCATATTTCCTGAAAGTTCAGAACTGACAGCTTTATCTAAATAGCTAATAATTTCTGTATGTTCACCGCGTCCATGAGTACCTATTTCTTGCACACCGGCAATTTCGGTTGCAAACCGTACACAGCGGGTACAATGAATGCAGCGGTTCATTACCGTTTTTATAAATGGACCCATGTATTTATTAGAGACAGCGCGCTTATAGAATTTATACCTGCTATTTCCTGAGCCATAGTTGAGAGTCAGATCTTGCAGATCGCACTCACCACCTTGATCACATATAGGACAATCAAGCGGATGATTAATTAAAAGCAGTTCTAAAACGCCTTTTCTGGCGTTTTCAACCATAGGAGTTTTTGTATGAACAATCATGCCTTCTGTAACAGGTGTTACGCAACTGGCAATTGGTTTAGATGATTTATCTACTTCAACTAAACACATGCGGCAGTTTCCTGCGACTTTTAACTTAGGATGGTAGCAAAATACTGGAATTTCTTTTTTAAGTGTTTCACAGGCTTTCAGGATACTTGTGCCGGCTTCTACTTCAATTTCTTGATCATCAATAACTAATTTCACCATAACTATGCTACTGCTTTCAGGATTCGTGCTTCTATTTCATGTCGAAAATGCCGAATCAATCCTTGAACAGGCCATGCTGCTGCATCACCAAATGCACAAATTGTGTGACCCTCAATCTGTTTTGAAACTTGCTGTAATAAGTCAATATCTGTAATTTCAGCCTGACCTTTTACAAGTCGTTCCATCATTCTCCACATCCATCCTGTGCCTTCGCGACAAGGAGAGCACTGACCACAGCTTTCATGCATATAAAATTTTGATAATCTTGCAATAGCTTTAATGGCATCTGTTGATTTATCCATAACAATTACAGCAGCAGTCCCTAAACCGCTTTGCACTGCCGCTAGTGAATCAAAATCCATTAACACTTCATCGCAAATTGACTTAGGAAGTAGGGGAACTGATGATCCTCCAGGGATGACTGCTTTTAAATTATCCCAACCACCGCGCACTCCACCCGCATGTTTATCAATTAATTCACGCAAAGAAATGCCCATTTCTTCTTCGACATTGCAGGGATTATTTACATGACCAGATATGCAAAAGATTTTTGTGCCTGAATTATTAGGTCTGCCAATGCTTGAAAACCAAGAAGCACCACGTCTTAAAATAGTTGGCACAACTGCTATAGATTCCACATTATTGATGGTGGTTGGTGAATTATACAATCCTGATTGTGCGGGGAAGGGGGGCTTTAATCTTGGGAAACCTTTTTTACCTTCTAGGCTTTCCATTAATGCAGATTCTTCACCGCATATGTAAGCACCAGCACCGCGATGCAAGTATACATCTAAATTCCAACCGGTAGTTTTTTCTGATTTTTTTCCAAAAAAACCTGCATCATAAGCTTCATCAATAGCTGCTTGTAATATTTCAGCTTCACGAAAATATTCACCACGGATGTAAATATAGGCTACATGCGCACCAATAGCGCAACTAGCTAAGGCTGTACCTTCTAGCAATTTATGAGGTTCGTTACGTAGTATATCTCGGTCTTTGCAGGTACCTGGTTCGCTTTCATCTGCATTCACTATTAGGTAATGAGGTTTTGAGCTATCTTTGGGCATAAATGACCATTTCGTACCAGTGGAAAAACCAGCTCCTCCACGACCACGTAAGCCACTTGCTTTAACCTCTTCAATAAGCCAGTCTCGGCCTTTTGAAATAAATTCTTTGGTATTGCTCCAATCACCACGTGCTTTTGCTGATTTTAAATTCCATGATTCTTCACCGTAAAGATTTGAAAAAATACGATCCTGCTGTTTTAACATGATGCAGCCTTTGAACATTGACGTCCTGTTTGCGAACCAGTTTTTGGTTCCTTTCCAGCCTTCAAATCTTTCAGAATAAGTTTTACAGTATCAGATGATAAATCTTCATAGGTGTTATCGTTAATTTGAATCATTGGAGCATTCACACACGCTCCTAGGCATTCTACTTCCGACAGCGTAAACATACCGTCTGCTGTGGTTTGTCCCTTTGAAATTTTCAATTCGTCTTGGCAAGTTTTTAGAATTTCTTCCGCGCCGCAAAGCATGCATGGGGTAGTTCCGCACACTTGAACATGGTATTTCCCTACGGGCTTTAAATTGTACATGCTGTAAAAACTTGCGACTTCATACACACGAATTTCTGGCATGCCTAAGAACGTTGCAACTGCTTCAATAGCTTGGGGGCTTAGCCAATTTTCATTTTGACGTTGTGCTAAATCAAGCAAAGGAAGCACAGCACTAGCTTGTTTTTCTTTTGGATATTTTTTTAAAATATCTTCAATTTTTGAAAGATTTTCTTTTGAGAACGTAAATACCATTAACGATCAATCTCCCCAAAAACAATATCCATTGAGCCTAAAATCGCCACAATATCTGATAATAAATGCCCACGGCTCATGTAATCAAGTGCTTGTAAAAATGCAAACCCAGGTGCGCGTATCTTACACCGATAAGGTTTATTTGACCCGTCAGCTATTAAGTGCACCCCAAATTCTCCTTTGGGTGCTTCAACAGCTACGTACACTTCACCCGCTGGCACATGAAACCCTTCGGTGAATAACTTGAAATGATGAATCAAAGCTTCCATAGATGTTTTCATTTCAGCACGCATAGGTGGTGTGAATTTTCTATTCGCATGGTGCACAGGACCTTGTGGCATTTTTTCTAAACACTGAAAAATTAACTTAACAGATTCACGCATTTCAGCAACGCGTACCAAGTAACGGTCATAGCAATCACCATGCTTACCAATGGGTATATCAAAATTTAATTCTTCATATATTTCATAAGGTTGAGATTTTCGCAAATCCCATGGTATTCCAGAAGCTCTAAGCATTGGTCCCGATAATCCCCAAGCTACAGCATCTTTAGAACTGATTATGCCAATATCTACGGTTCTTTGTTTGAATATGCGATTGTTAGTTACAAGATTTTCAATGTCATCAATAACAGTTGGAAAGCGCATGGCGAATTGGTGAATTTCATCTAACAAACTTTGTGTTAAGTCTTGATGAACACCACCTGGTCTAAAATAGTTAGCGTGCAATCTAGCTCCGCTAGCCTTTTCATAAAATCCCATAATGACTTCACGTTCTTCAAATGCCCATAAAAACGGGGTCATTCCGCCAACATCTAACACAAATGTGGCAATATTAAGCAGGTGATTTGCAATGCGCGTTAATTCACTAAATAGTACCCGAATATATTGAGAGCGAATTGGTGAACTTATTCCTAGCAATTTTTCAACTGCCATAACGAATGCATGTTCTTGATTCATTGGTGAAACGTAATCTAGGCGATCAAAATACGGAATTGCTTGCAGATATGTTTTATGTTCAATGAGCTTTTCAGTGCCGCGGTGTAAAAAGCCAATGTGTGGATCAGCCCGTTCGACAATTTCACCATCTAGATCAAGCACCAAACGAAGCACCCCATGGGCTGCTGGATGTTGTGGGCCAAAGTTGAGGGTGTACTTATCGTTCATCCTTGGTGGGCCTCTTTTTCTTTTTTCAAAAGATCTTCCCACTGACCTTCCCAAGGGCTTAAAAAATCAAACTTACGAAAGGGTTGCTCTAAATCTAAATTTTTGTATTCTACTTTTCCAGACTCTTGGTTGAATGCTACTTCATTGTAACCAGAAAGAGGAAAATCTTTACGCAAAGGATGTCCTGTAAAATTATAGTCACAAAGGATGCGTCTTAAATCTGGGTGATTATCAAAAGGAATGCCAAACATGTCCCAAACTTCGCGTTCATACCAATTAGCATTAGGAAATACATTAATTACAGATGGTATGGAAGTTGAGCCATCAGTCCACAGTTTTACCATCAGCCTTTTATTTGTAGAATGACTTAGTAAATGATAAACAAGTTGATAACGAATTGGCTGATCAGAATAATCAATTCCTGTTATGTCAATTAATTGCAAAAATTTCATTTGTGGATGGCCACGCAGCAACATTAACACGCGAACAATGCTAGCGGGGAAAACCACTATGCTTGTAGGGTGAGTTGTCTTATCAACCTTTTGTAAGTCAGGTCCCAGAGACGAAATTAGTGCTTCTAAAGAATCGTTCAACTTAAAATGTAATTACAGCGACGTACCTAGAGTATATCATGGAAAACCTTTGTGAAAACGCTTTTATGTGAAAGCAGCTTCTTAATATTTTTGCTAAGGTGCAACCTAGTGCGTAAAGCATCTTGTTATTACCTTTCGAAGGCCAGATTTTATTCTATTTTTATACAACACCAAATAGGTTTTTTTGTTTGCCTATCTAGCAAGAGTCAAAGAAGAAAAATATTCTGGAATTTCAGCAGCAGTAATTGGTTTTAGACAGCCTTGTCCAAAATTATGTTCAAAATAGTCATGTATTCCCATTTTTGAGCCGTCTTCAGATTCAACAAACTGATGCACAAATCCAACGTCCAGAATGAATGGTGCTCCATTAAGTCTAGGTAAAATAATCTTATCTAAACGATCTACCCATAAACTATTGCGATATACCATGGAAGGATCCTTACAGTAACCTGTTGGGAAAACCGTTTGTAATTCCATGGTTTGTTCCACGTAAGAAATTTCATGAGTATCTTTGGTTAAAGAAGGCTGAAGCAAAGTGATTTTTTCTGGCTTATCGCTCGATAAAGATTCCATGCTTTTAAAGATTTCTTCTTTATAATGTTGATAATTACTTGTCTTTGATTCGTTTATAATAAGTTTGAATATTCTTGTCCACAATCCTATATCTGCATCTCTTATAGAAGTGTCTCTCCAGCCTAAAAAATTTTCTTCTGGATCGAGCCTGTGCGCTATGTCTCTGTCCAATTCATCTTCTAAAACATGTAAATAAGTTTTCCGATGCTCCCAATTACTAATAAGCCAGGTGTCAATTCCAGCATCTTCAATGCTTTCATATTGAGCACTATAAAATCCGTATTGAAAGGCTTGATAATATTGCGATACTAATCTTCCCGGGTGTAGCATTGACCATAATGGTTTTCCTTCATGTGATCCAGGAATATGAGATTCAAATATTTCCTCATAACTATTAAATCCAGAGGGAAAGCAAAACTCTGGGTCAATATATCCCTCACGTACAAAGTCAGCTGGTAAATGGTATGGTGTATCAAACACTGATTGGTTAAAGATATCGCATTCTGATATCAAATGAATTTCTTTGTCCTGAATATATGCTCTCGTTGTTTCAGGAAAAACCTCTTTAGCTTTTTCTGAGTGGTTTGTATAGAAAATAATGCCATTTACTTCTAAGCCATTATTATTACGACCTTTTACGGAAAAAATTCTTGTTGATAGATTTTGTGGCTCAGCTGATATTTCCGCAGATGAACTTGAAGATGAGCTTGCTGTTAAGAAGAAAGCTACGCAATAATAAAAGAGTAATAGAAAGCGCATAAAAATATAAATTAATAATATTGTGCTATAAATACATTAAAAAATATAATTAAGCAACAAAACTAAGCTGCTTTTTGCTTGCTTTGGTATTCAAACAATAGCTCTAATATCTGCACTGCATTTAAAGCTGCACCTTTGCGTAAATTATCAGATGCTGTCCAGAATACCAATCCATTTGGGTGTGAAGTGTCTTTACGTAAACGGCTTACAAAGACATCATCTTGACCTGCTGCATCTAGCGGTGTTGCGTAATCCATAGGGTCATCAGCATCCATAACTTGAATTCCTGGAGCTTTTTTTAAAATTTTCAAAGCCTCACTAACAAAAAAAGGCTCTTCAAATTCAACATGAACAGAAGAACAATGCCCAACAAACACAGGAACTCGTACGCAAGTTGCAGAAAGCTCAATTGTAGAGTCTAAGATTTTTTTAAGTTCAGCGCGCATTTTTGATTCTTCGTCGGTATATCCAGACTCCAAGAAGATACCTATGTGCGGTATTAGGTTATAAGCAATTGGTCTTGGTAGATTTTCAGCAGGGGCTGGAGTGCCTGTGAATAATGACCTTGTTTGTTGATCAAGTTCTTTCATGGCAGCTTTACCCGCGCCCGATACAGATTGATACGTTGATACAACGACCCTTTTTATAGCAATTTCATCATGGAGTGGTTTCAAAGCCAATGCTATTGGCGCTATCGCACAGTTAGGGTTTGCTATAATATTTTTGTTTTTGTAGTCGCAAATATCTTCCGCATTTACTTCTGGAATAATTAGTGGAATTTTTGGATCATCTCTAAAATAAGATGTGTTATCAATGACTACGCATCCTAAGGCAGCTGCTTTTGGTGCGTATTCTGCAGAAACTTTCCCGCCTGGTGAAAATAACGCAACATCAACGGTTGAAAAATCAAAATTACTGAGCGAATCAACCGTTAAAACATCATCTTCTCCAAATGATATTTTTTTTCCAAGAGAGCTTGAAGAAGCAATAGCTTTCACTTGTGATGCGTTGAATCCTCGTGCTGCCAAAATGTTCAGCATCATCCTACCTACATTGCCTGTAGCGCCTACAACGGCGATTTTTAATTTTGATTTATCCATTGCTTTATTCTCCCCAATCATGAAAACCATGTCGTTTACGTGTAAATGCTAATAACATTCCTGCACAAATTGCTAACGCTACCATTGATGAACCGCCATAACTAATAAACGGCATTGTCATTCCTTTTGTTGGAATTAGGTGTAATGCAGATGCCATATTAATAAAGGCCTGCAAGCCAAACTGTACAGCAAGGCCTGTTGCGCCAAGTAGTATAAATAAACTAGAACCTTGTGCAGCGCGCATCATGAAGCGAATAACAATCGCCATAAAAATTCCTACAATCAGAATACATAGCCACAAGCCAAATTCTTCCCCGGCAACTGCAAACACGAAATCTGCGTGAGCATCTGGCACATGTTTTTTGACAACACCTTCGCCAGGGCCTTTTCCAAAAAAACCACCATTAGCAAAAGCCGCTAATGATTTTGTGATTTGATAAAGATCATGCACGGGGTTTCCAGCTGATGGGTCTAAAAATTGATCAATACGTTTTGTGACGTGTGGTAAAAAGAAATATGCGCCTACGAGTCCTGCCACACCAATTCCTGCAATACCAGTCATCCAAATAATAGGCATGCCAGCAATGAACAGTTGTCCTACCCACGTTGCAATAATCACAACAGTCATGCCAAGGTCTGGTTGAAGTAAAAGTAACCCAACAATAATGCCAACTGCAACCATAGAAAGTGTAATGCCAGGAAACTTTTCATCATGCATTTTTTCAGCAATGAGCCATGCAGTTATGACGGTAAGCGCGGGCTTTACAAACTCTGAAGCTTGTATTGAATTTCCTAAAATTAAAATCCAGCGACGCGCGCCCTTAATTTCAAGTCCTGAGAAGAAGGTTAAGATAAGCAGGATGATACCTAATAAGTAAATAATTAAGCTTAGTCTTCTAACGCCTACAGGCGAGAGTAAAGACACGCCAATCATTGTTGCTAAAGCTGGAATAAGCATAATCATGTGGCGTTTTACAAAATAAAAGGTACCTAAATTTAAACGTTCCGCCACAGAAGGACTGGCAGCAAAACTTAAAAACACGCCCATAGCAATCAAGATTAATAGTAACGAAAGTGCTAAACGATCAACTGTCCACCACCAGCGACCTAAAACGCTGTTGTCTCGTCGCGAAAATGTGGCTGGTGTCATGCATTTACTTTCTTAACAATTCTAATAAATTCTTCGCCGCGGTGTTCATAATCACGAAATTGATCAAAACTAGCGCATGCAGGTGATAATAGCACAACTGCATTATTTTCAAACTTTGCTTCTTCACTTGCTTTAAAAACTGCAGATTCAAGAGACGAGCATTTTTCAAAAAGAACTGAACCATTTAATGTTTTGGCAAAATCATTTTGAGATTCACCAATTAAATACGCTTTTTTAATGTATGGAAGATAGGGCTTAAGCAATTCAATGCCGTCTGTTTTTGCAACGCCACCAAGAATCCAAAAAATACTTTGTCCCATATAAGTTTTTAAAGCTTTTTCGCAAGCATTTGCATTTGTGGCTTTGCTATCGTTAACGAATTCAACCTGGTCAATTTTTGCTACCAATTGCTGACGGTGAGCAAGACCCGGAAATGTTTGAATATATTCCCATATTTTCTGAGGGGTATTTAATATTTGAAGTGCCACAGCAAATGCTAAAGCAACATTTTGCCAGTTGTGTGTGCCCTTTAAAGTTTCCAGTTCAGTGCAGTCAAATAGCGCTCCATTACAATGCAGCATACCGCTGGCATCAATCCAAATATTTGCTGGGCAATTTTTAAATTCACTTGCAATGGTCGTGTGGGGAATATGAAGTTGATTGCACGTTTGTTTTGAATAATCATCATCGATAGCAATACACGCTGATTTTGCATGACTGAATATACGTCTTTTTGTATTTACGTAATTTTCTATAGATCCATGCCTATCAAGATGGTCTGGAGAAATATTTAGCCATACAGCTATGTCTAAATGTAAATCATTTGATAGTTCTAATTGATACGATGAAAGTTCTAGCGCATACCAACCGGTCTCATTTAAATTTTCAAGTGAAAGGGCAGGGATGCCTATGTTTCCACCAACTTCAACATTTAACCCAGCTTGCTTTAAAATGTGGCCAATAAGTGCAGTTGTGGTTGATTTACCATTGGTGCCGGTAATGCCAATATATTTTGCTTTGGGGCTACGTTTTTGTAATAGATCAATATCTGTGCAGACAGAAATTCCAGCTGCTCTCGCTGCTTCACTAACAGCGTGTGACAATGGAATGCCAGGGCTTTGAACTACGCCTACAATTTCTGACCACCTAATTTCAGGAATTATGTTTTGACCATCATCGTACACAATAACTTTGTGACCGAGGGAGAGAAGGTGTTTTTCACTTTCTCTCCCGCTGCGTCCATAGCCTAAAACGATGTATGTATTTTTAATCACAATGCTGAATTAGTAATCAATTTATTGGTACAATGCCGTTAAATATTCTAACAAGCAAGATTTTTATACATTACTTGGTAAAACAATTTTAAGTTCTGCCGCAACTTTTTCATTGCATTCACCGCGTACAACATCTGGATATTCCATAACTGTTGATGATGCAACTTCAGGATTTTTTAAAATATTGACAACCATTTTACCAACTTGATGACCTAATGCGTATTGATCAGCGCCCAACGCCGCTAGTGCTCCTTTTGGTAAGCAATCTAAATCACTTACAAACACCGGAATATTTTGTAATTTTGCCACTGCAATAATGCTATCAAAGCTAGCTAAGGCTGTATTGTCGTTATTAATAAATATAGCATCAACCTTGTCTAACAATGACTGTGTTGCCGCGCCTACATCAACTGTCCTGCTAGCTGCTGCAAAAACAATTTCTAATCCCATGGCTTTGCCAGTTTTTGTCATTTCTTCATTAAGAGTGATTGAATTCACTTCGCCAGGATTATAGACAACGCCTATACGTTTCATGTTAGGTAGAATTTTTTTAAAATAATCAAACTGCTTTTGAACAGATACATAATTTGAAACGCCGGTTACAAGCTTTTCAGCCTGCTTATCTGATTTCACAAGCTTTGCAGTAACAGGGTTAGTTACCGAAGCAAATACTAAAGGGGTATTACTGTCAGATTGTTGAATTGCCTGTAAAGCCGATTGAGAAACGGTTGTAGGAATTGTTACTATTACAGCTGCATTTTCTCCAATAAATTTTTGAGCGATTTGTGTAGCAAGGGAAGGGTTACCCTGGGCCGATTCATAACGCCAATCAATTTTTTCTTCGTCCTTAAAGCCTTGCGATTGCAGTTCATCCAGAATTCCTTTGCGAGTCTGGTCTAGTGCTGGGTGCTCAACTACTTGAATAACTCCAACAATTGGTAGCACTGGTTTATTAGATGAATTTTTCCACCAAAGTCCAGCTACTGTAAGTGCTGTAGCAAGTATGAATATATTTTTGTTCATGATACGTATCCTAAAATTAAAAAGGTTTATGAATTAGAGAGAAAACGGTTTGAGGGTGCGTTAAGCACCGAAATATGATGACCTTTTTCACCTTTAAGAATTCGAACAACTTGTTCACCAGCACGGCGACCCATTTCGTATTGATCAGGAGCGATTGCGCCCTTGCAACCACGTTTAACAGATTCAGGGTCAGAGCAAAATACAGGAATGCCCTTTTGTTTTGCTGTTTGCAACACTGCATCTAAAGCAGAAATAACTGTATTATCGTTTGTTAGCATTAGTGCATCAACATTGGGCACTGTGCCCTGAGCTGCCTGCAGTACATCACCTGTTGAATAAGCAGGGGTTTTTATTACGCGATATCCTGCAGTTTGAAGGGCATCTTCTAGGCGTTCTGCATGTACATGTGAATTGGTTTCGCCAGGGTTGTAAATAATTCCTATTCGGGATTCGTTTGGAAGAAACTCTTGAATAAGTTCCACCTGTTTTTTAATGTCTGGGGAATCTGAAATTCCTGTTATATTTTCTTTGTTTTGACCACTCTCACTTATTAACTTTGCAGCAACTGGATCTGTGACGCCGGCAAATACCATAGGAATTTTTTGAGTATTTGCAGAAAACATTGCTTGGGCTGATGGGGTTGTAATGGCCACAAGCACATCAACTTTTTTTCCTATAAAATTTTGAGCTATTTGCGTAGCTAAAGCTGGATTTCCTTGGGCTGACTGAAATTCAATTTTTACTTTTTTACCAAAAGCTGCGGTAATTTCGTCTTCAATACCACTTCTAATTCGATCTAAAGATGGGTGAGGGGCAATTTGAGTGATTGCAACAACTTTGTCAGTAATTTTTGATTGAGAAAAATTGGTAAAAAAACCAATTGCTAAAACAGTTGCTATGAATAGGGCGATTTTAGTGTACATAAGAGCTCCAACATTGAATGGCTAATAAAAAACTGTGCGGAATAATCTAGGGATTATCCGTGTCGCCATCGAGCAGTATGTTGGTGCATCATAATCATATCTTTTATAATGCACAATTTTTAAGCAAAAATCAACAACCTTTTCCTAATGATATGCATTGGGGTATGTATAGAAAATCTAGATTGGCGTCCCCAACGGGATTCGAACCCGTGTTGCCGCCTTGAGAGGGCGATGTCCTAGGCCTCTAGACGATGGGGACCATGACTATATCTAACCATTCGAGCTGAGTTTTGCAAGCAAAATGCGTAAAAACTTTTAAGCAGCCGCTAGCAATTTACCTTCCATGACTGTAATGGCTTGTGCTGTAAGAGTAACCCTGTTGTTTTCTAGTGCTACCTTTATGAATCCAGTGCGTTCTGAAATTTGCATGGCGTTCATTGATGATTTTCCTAGCTTCTCTGCCCACAAAGGTGTTAAGCGGCAATGGGCAGAACCGCAAACAGGGTCCTCAGGAATGCCAACCTTAGGTGCGAAGTACCTAGAAACAAAATCAATATTAGAATCGATCTCGCCTTCATTGAATGCAGTAATAGTTACGGAACGGCACGGTAATTGAGCAATTTTTGCAAAATTAGGTTTTAATTCGCGTACAGCTTGTACAGAAGGCAAAACGACCACATACATAATGTCATCTTTGTAAACAGAGGTGACGGGCATGAAACCTAGTGCTTTGTTTAGCAATTCTGGCATGGGGGCAGGTTCAATTGCAAAACTTGGGAAATTAAGGGTAATCCAGCTACCGTTGCGCTGTGCTGTTAAGGGGCCGCCCATTGAATCAAAAGTGATCATATCACTTTTAACAACCCCCTGTTCCCATAGTAAATGCGCCGCTGCAAGGGTGGCGTGTCCACATAGACCACATTCATCCTTTGGAGAAAACCATCGAATATGGTAATGATTATCTGCAAGCTTTTTTAAAAAAGTTGTTTCTGAATAATTTAATTCAGCGGCAATTTTTTGAGCTAAAATATCGCTTGGGAATTCTGAGACAATGCTTACACCTGCAGGGTTTCCTTTAAAAGGCTCATTAGTAAAAGCATTAACTTGCCAAATTTGCATACGATTCTCCAATTGATGATTGCAGTTTGTAAGTATTCAAGATATTTTGAAAACACAATTGTTTCAATACTTAACATTAGAAATTTAATAAGGATACATAAATATGTCTATTAATTCCTCTGTCAGTGCTGCAGAACTACGCCAATTTATTGAAAAAGTTGAGCGTCTAGAAGAAGACAAAGCAGAAATTCAAAATCACATTAAAGATGTGCTATCAGAAGCTAAAGCTCAAGGCTTTGATACAAAAATTATGCGTCAGGTTATTCGCATGCGCAAAATGAAAAAGGAAGAGCTGATTGAACAACAAGAGCTTCTTGACGTGTACACTCATGCTTTAGGTATGCAAGTTGAAGCAGAAACAGCAGAAGCTGCCTAATGTTGCAACTGTTTAACACTCTAAGCAAACAAAAAGAAGTTTTTAAACCGCTTGATGCCAGCAATGTTGGCATGTATGTATGTGGACCAACAGTCTATGATTTTGCTCACTTAGGCAATGCTAGGCCGGTTGTTGTGTTTGATATGCTGCTTAGAGTGTTGCAAAAGCAATATGCAAAGGTAACGTATGTACGAAATATTACGGATGTTGACGATAAAATAAATGCGGCAGCGCATGCTAATGGCGAAGATATCCGTGAATTAACAACGCGTACGGCAAAAGCATATCATGAAGATATGAGCGCGTTGAACACGCTGCCTCCAACTCATGAACCTAGGGCTACTGACCATATTGATGACATGATTTCAATCATCGAATCATTAATAAATGGCGGCTATGCTTACGCTAATGAAGGGCATGTTTTGTTTAGAGTGCAAAAATATAAAGATTACGGACATCTTTCAAGGCGTAATCAGGATGAGTTACTAGCAGGTGCACGGGTTGAAATTGCTCCATATAAAGAGAATGCAGGTGACTTCGTACTGTGGAAACCATCAACGCCGGAATTGCCTGGTTGGGAAAGCCCATGGGGACGAGGAAGGCCTGGTTGGCACATCGAATGCTCTGCAATGAGTAAAGCCTTTCTAGGCAACACATTTGATATCCACGGTGGTGGTATTGACCTTGTGTTTCCTCATCATGAAAATGAAATTGCGCAAAGCTGTTGCGCCCATGGTACTGATCGTATGGCAATGGTGTGGATGCATAATGGGCATTTGCTTGTTAATGGCGAAAAAATGTCGAAGTCACTTGGGAATTTTTTCACAGTACGTGATGTCTTGAAAAATTATCCAGGTGAAGTTATTCGCTTTGCTTTTCTGAGTACGCATTATAGGCAACCGCTTGATTGGACTGACGAGAGCCCAAAGAATGCAAAAGCAACCCTCGACCGATTTTACAAGGCTATTGAATATGCAAAGGATGAGGGGGAACTTTCTTCAGATGTTATTGCGGCACTGGAAGATGACCTAAACACACCGCTTGCGATAAGTTATTTGCACGAACTTGCAAATGCAGTGTTTAAATCAACTGGTGACGAACAAATTGCTGCTGCGAATACATTAAAAGCCAGTGGGCAATTTTTAGGATTACTCGATCAAGATTCTCAAATTTGGTTTCAAGGACAATCTGACAATCAAGACATAGATCAATTGGTGACTGCACGCCATGAAGCTAAGCAGGCAAAGAACTTTGCAGAAGCAGATAGAATTCGTGCACTGCTAATTAATCAAGGCATTACCCTTGAAGACGGCCCTAATGGAACCATCTGGCGTCGAGCTTAATGATTAAGCCAATTATTCTTTTGCACCAGGTTCAGCTAGCTGAAAATTTGGGCGCAGTTGCACGTGCTATGGGAAACTTTGGCATAACACAACTTCGTTTGATTCAGCCTATGTGCGACCCAGATGATAGTAAAGCAATTGCTATGGCAGTTGGTAATGAACGTGTGTTAGAAGAAGCAAGTATTTACCAAAGCTTAGAACATGCCGTTGGGGACTTAGAGATAGTTTTTGCAACCACAGCCGCGGAGCGTGAGTTAATTAAAGAATATCATACTCCAAAAACGGCAGTGCCATTAATGAATGGAAAAAAGGTTGGGTTACTATTTGGACCTGAACGCACAGGTCTTAGTAATGAAGATTTGTCTGTAGCAACGCACATTATTACGATTCCTGTTGACCCTGATTTTTCATCATTGAACATTGCCCAGGCTGTAGTGGTTATTTTATATGAATGGTACCAGTCTCACACAGCGCAAGAATCATGGCTGCACATGGGGAATACAAAACCAGTTAATCAAAAAGAGCTTCATCATTTTTTTCAGTCTTTAGAAACAGAACTTGATTTAGTAAATTTCTGGAGAGTTCCTCATAAAAAAGAAAAGATGTGGCAAAATATTAGGGCTGCATTTTTAAGAATGCAGCCCACAGAGCAAGAGATTCGCACCTTGTATGGTGCAATTCAAGCAATTAAAAAGTGATTATCCAGCGACAGCGATCTTTGCACCAACTGTACATAGAAATTTCTTTTCTGAATGAAAGTTAGTAAATGCATTTCTTCCTGCTGCTTCTACAATTCTGCCTTCTGAAACGCCTTTCCCATCAACAATAGGACCATCAGCTTTTGGTTTGTCTGTATAAGTGAAAGTAGCTCTTTCTTTACCGTTCTTTTTAATTTCTGAAATAGCTTTGTCTCGAACAATTTCATCTGTGTTTGTTCTGAAATCTGACACTGGTTTACCTAGTGAAGTAGGGTCAGTTGAAGCAACAACAGTGTCTGATCCTTCTTCGTAACACATAATGCGCATTTTCTGCGTTGCGGCTTCCCTAACAGTGGCTTGCAAAGGCAATTCTCGGTCTGTTGTTTGTGTTTCTCCGCTTATTATTTTAAACAGTTCTTCAGGTCCACTTACTTTAGCACTTACTAGGCCATCGACAATTTTATTGATATCACTTGCTTGTGTAGCATTTACTGCTAAAGATGGTGACGTTGTTTTTTTATCGCTAGCAGTATGTGCTGCGCTCAGTGTTGCAACAGATAAGGTTAAGCTTATTAACAAAAGTTTTATTTTCATAATGGGCTGACTCCAAGTTCAAATGTTTGCTTATACTAACAATTTTTTCTAAAATTTTCCTATTATTTTTTCTATTGCTAAATAATATGTAGGGTTATGTTGTAAAAAAACACTTGGTTTTTACCCTAAATCTTCCAGCAATTCCTCTACGGCATCTTTTTTCTGATGCTGTTTCTCATCTTCAGTTGGTGTTTTTACTGAGATTTTAGGTTGAACTGTCTTCTTAGGTGGTTGATTGGGGCCATTGTAAACTTCAGGGCCTCGGTAAAAAGCTGCGGTTACTAGTGCAGGTAAATTTGAGCCAGAAGATTCGTTTGCCATACGTTTATTCTTGTCATTTCCTGTCCAAACTCCAACTACTAAATTCTGAAATCCAATATCATTTTCCAAAGGCTCACGCAAACTAAAAAACCAAGCGTCAATGTTTCCACTTTTGTCACCATTAGTGCCAGTTTTACCCATTACAGTTGGCGAAACGTTGGCTCTATAGCCACTACGTCCGTCAACCACCGCTCTTAGCAAAGTGCGCATTTTAGCAAGCGGTTCTGGCTTTATAATTATTTGAGTTTGCTGTTCTTCTCGCCTGTAAAGAATGTTGCCTTCTTTATCACGAATTTCTAGAATTCCATAAGGCCAAACTGCGCGTCCCTGATTTGCATACGTTGCAAATGCCGACGTCAAATCAAGTAAGGTAGCTTCAATTGCTCCTAATGATAAGGAAAGATGCTCCTCCATAGGGCTAGTAATACCTAATCGATGCGCCGCTTCAATAACTTTTCGAGGCGTAACTTTTTCCATTAGCCGAATTGGTACACTGTTAACAGAACGAGAGAATGCTTCAACAATGCTAACTTCTCCGCGAGTCTTCCAGGTGAAATTGCTAGGGCGCCATGTGCCGTTTACATAAGGGCTATCATCAATCATGTCATCTGGGCTCATGCCTTCTTCGATTGCTGCTAAGAAAATAAACATTTTGAAGGCGGATCCTGGTTGGCGAGAAGCTTGGACACGATTGAATTGGCTTTTTTTGTAATCGACCCCGCCAATCATTGCACGTACTGCTCCATCTGGATTCATAGCAAGCAAAGCAAGTTGAGATGTCTTAAGCTTAGTGCCCATCTCATTTATATGATCAACACAAACATGGTCAGCATGGCGTTGCATCGCAGGATCTAATGTGGTTACCACAATTAAATCACGGTCCATCCCATTAACAAAATTAGGAATAAGTTCTATGACCCAATCGCAAAAATATTTGAAGCTACTTTCTTGCTTGTTATTTTCAAGCACGTGGATACCTTCATTAAAGTATGTTTGTGCATTTTTGATAAACCCTGCTTCTTGCATAAGCTGTAAAACTGTTTTAGCACGTTCTTTAGCTTTTTCAGGGTTAGATGAAGGTGAATAGCGCGAAGGTGCTTTAAGCAGCCCAGCAATCACTGCTGCTTCAAACACAGTAAGGTCGCGTGCTGATTTATTAAAGTAACGTTGCGCTGCTGCTTCAATGCCAAAAGTTCCAGCACCGAGGTAAACACGGTTTAGGTACATTGTCAAAATATCGTCTTTTGAAAATTTCCATTCAAGCCAAACTGATAGAAAAACTTCAAGTATCTTCCGTTTAAACGAACGGTCACTTACAGAAAAAGAACCTTCAGTGAATAGTAAATTCTTTGCCAGCTGCTGAGTTAAAGTAGATCCACCTTGAACAACACGGTTCGCACGATAGTTTTCGTAAGCTGCTCGCGCAAGGCCGATAATATCAACACCAAAGTGATAATAAAAACGTCGATCTTCCACAGCCATAAGCGCTTGTGGAACATGTTTTGGCAAATCTTGTACGCGAACCATTTCATCGAACACATCGCCATAGGTATTAATCACTGTACCATCAATAGTTTGAATGGTGATGCTTGGGGTGCGTACATTTGTTTGCAAGTGATTTAAATCAGGTAGGTCTTGCACAAACCACAAAAGGATCAATCCTAGTAGAATTGACCCCCAAATGCTTGCTAATAGGCAAAACCTACCAACAAGACCTAATAATGATCTTTTTGCTTTTTTTTTCTTGGTCTTTTTTTGTTTCTTAATAGCCACTACTCATGAACCTATATATCCAAGTTTATGACTTTCAAAGCATTTGTCGTAATAAATTCACGTCGTGGTTCGACTACATCACCCATAAGAGTTGAGAAAATTTCTTCAGCCTCTTCTGCATGGTGCATTTTAACTTGCAGTAATGTGCGTGATTCTGGATCCATCGTTGTTTGCCATAATTCTTCGTCACCCATTTCACCAAGACCTTTATTTCTACGGTACGTAACGCCCTTACCGCCTTGCTCCATTAGAGTTTTAGTTAGCATGCCGATATCTGAAAAGCTTTCTTGCTTACCATCACGCGCTGTAATGTGAAGGGTTAATGATTTGCCCAATATATCTGACAATTGAAGTTTCAAAGTCAACAAAGCCTTTGCTTCTGGTGTTGCTCTCAAGGACTCATCTAACATCCACTTTTCATCCACACCACCCCAGCTACGTATGAAAATAACTGTGTTTTCAGTGCCGCGTTCTGCGCGCCAAACTGCATTTGGATTATCATTAGCATTAAGATGCGTAACAAGAACGGTGTCCTGATCAGGTAAGGTTTCTTCAAAATAGTTGAATACTAATAGGCTTTCCAATAGGAAGCGATTTGAAATTCGTCTTGCTAGAGGTTTAAACGTACTGTCAGTTTTTAAAATCAGACTTGCTAGTTGGCGCCAATCAGCGCCCATAATCTGTTCGCCAGAAGGTAATGCGAGGAATGAATCCTTACAAGCTGCGTCTAGTAAATAATTATCAAGGGCAGGCTGGTCTTTTAAGTACACAACTGATTGTCCTCGTTTTACTGTGTAAAGCGGTGGTTGTGCAATGTATAAATGTCCTCTTTTTAAAAGTTCAGGCATCTGTCTGTAGAAAAATGTTAATAATAGAGTGCGAATGTGACTACCATCAACGTCTGCATCGGTCATGATAACAATTTTGTGGTAACGAAGTTTTTCGGGGTTAAAATCTTCTTGACCAATACTGGTGCCCAAGGCGGTGATAATATTGCCGATTTGGTCATAGCCTATAATTTTATCAAAACGGGCTCTTTCCACATTTAGAATTTTTCCACGAATTGGTAGAATAGCTTGATAGTTTCTATTACGCCCACCTTTTGCAGTACCACCCGCTGAGTCTCCCTCAACGATGAATAGTTCGCATTTTGATGGATCACGTTCTTGACAGTCTGCTAGCTTCCCAGGAAGAGATGCAATATCAAGCGCACCCTTACGACGAGTAAGTTCACGAGCTTTTCGCGCCGCTTCACGTGCGGCTGCAGCTTCTACAACTTTTCCTACAATACTTTTTGCATGTGCTGGATTCTCTTCAAACCATTGCTCAAGTGCTTGACCAACAACTGACTCAACAACTGGGCGAACTTCTGATGAAATTAGCTTATCTTTTGTTTGTGATGAAAATTTAGGGTCAGGTACTTTTACTGATAAAACAGCGCTTAAACCTTCACGAATGTCGTCACCCGTAATTGACAATTTTGAGTCTTTTTTACCTTGAGGGGTAGCAGCAATATAGTTTCCAACAACTCTAGTCAATGCGCCACGAAAACCAGCTAAATGGGTTCCACCATCCCGCTGTGGAATATTATTTGTGAAACAAAGTGTGTTTTCATGATAGCTATCCGTCCACTCCATAGCTACTTCAACAGTCATTGCGTCAACTACTTGCGTGCAATATAACGGTTTATCGTGTAGTGGGTTCTTAGCTTTATCAATATATTTAACGAATTCAATGAGTCCGCCTTCATAATACAAGACAGTTTCATAAAAATGATCTGGACGTTCATCACGTAGTGTAATGTGTACACCTGAATTCAAAAATGCTAGTTCGCGTAAGCGATGTTCAATAGTAGGCCTATCAAACACAATTGCCGAAAAAGTTTCTAAAGAAGGAAGGAAACGAACTTTTGTACCTTTTTTACCTTCTGCAGAACCAATAAGCTCTAGTGATCCTTCTGGAACACCATGTTTAAAACGCAAAAAATACTTTTTGTCATTTCGATAAATTGTTAAGTCTAAAAATTCGGACAAAGCGTTTACAACAGAAACACCAACACCGTGCAGACCACCAGAAATCTTATAAGAATTTTGGTCAAATTTACCACCAGCATGAAGCTGGGTCATAATTACTTCTGCAGCAGAAACGCCCATTTCTTCATGAATATCAACAGGAATACCACGACCATTGTCGGTAACGCTTACTGAGCCGTCGGCTTCAATAGTGATAGTAATGCGATCACAATGGCCAGCTAAAGCTTCGTCAACGGCGTTGTCGACAACTTCATATACCATATGATGTAACCCAGTACCGTCATCAGTGTCACCGATGTACATACCTGGTCGCTTACGAACAGCGTCTAACCCCTTTAAAACTTTAATAGAATCTGCGGTGTATTCTTCGTTTGGTATTGTATTTGGTGCGGTCATTAAACGGTCCTTACCTGACTATGGTCAACTTCAAAACTTTGTGCATAGGGGAGTATAGCTTCAAATGCATTTAGATGTGTTCCAGTAAAAAACACCTGCAACATACCTTTGTTACTTGTTTGCTGTTGCAACCCTATTAGTTGTTCAAACAATAGCACACGATTAGCAAAATCTAAATGTGAAATAACATCATCGAATAATAAAATCACAGGAGTGTCTATATTTTCTAGAAGATACTTCAAAAAACCCATTAAAAATTTGGAAAGCAGCATTTTTTGCTCGCCCGTTGAACATTTTTCTGCCAACTGATTTTTTGGCGTGTAAAATACTTCCAAGTCGCTTCTATGAGGGCCAAATGTTGTCATTCCAGCTGCGCCATCACGTGGGCGATTTTGTGAAAGCTGTTTTAAATAATATTCCTTGGCATCGTCTTCGGTTTCCAAAAATTCTGCAGCACCACGCATTGATGCTTTTAGTGACTCATCAAGCGGTAAAAGCTCTAAGAAACTGCTGCGATTTTTTTGC
>CAYUNR010000003.1:0-48475 GCA_964446295.1 uncultured Candidatus Finniella sp.
ATGTAATCATGAATGTCCAGCTAAAGGCGCTTGCAATTAATGGAAATGCCATGGCTCCCCCTTACAGTTTATAAAATATATGATGCCCAATTGTTGTGGTGGGCGTTTGTCCCTTGGCCCAATAAGGTGCCGTAATTCTAGTGCTGTGGTAGTGGTTCGCCCCATTTGTACAATCAATCGTGCTATCAAACAGCACATTTGTTGCCGCCAAAAAACACGCTCTATACACCTTGTCCTCAAAGCTTGTTTCCAATAGTGTTTTTCTGTTTGGATCATTCATATTCCAACAGGAAAACTGCCATGGTTGCATGCAAACTTTATGAATATAAGGGCTGAATTGCGCCATTTTTGTGCGGTTTTTAACCACCCAAGCAACTGCGTGCAAACTTTGCATTCCACCTGCAGGGTGATTCAACTCTCCTCGTGCTTCCCCATAAATGGTGCGTGCCAAAATGTCTAAATCCCGTTCATGAATTTTAAGCATCAGTTCGTCTTCCATCAAAAATTAAGGTCCAAAATATTGGTTCAAAAGTTTCACCGCTGGTGTGTAAAATCTGACATCCATAAAGTGCTTGGTTAAAATGCACCCAAGCCCCTTTTTGGTATGGTGTATCTTTCTTCCATTCTCCTTTTAAAAGTGGTTGAAATTTTGGCAGCACAACGTGCGAAATCACCTCGCCATCTACTTTGAAAATCAGCACATCTTCTTGTTGTTCAACTGCAAGTACGGGCTTAATTGGCTGATCTTCCATCGTACTTATTCGCTGTTCAAGTTCACGAAAATTGGTATCAATTTCTAAAATGCTAAGGGGCGCTCCCTTTTCAAGTCGGTAGGTAATCATAGGTCGTTCCTTTCACATAAAATGTCGATGAAATTTAAACTATCAGTGGCTTCAGCCCGGCAACTAGAAAAGCAAAACTGCATGCCTTGCTGTTCTATAACCCATGAAAATTTACCGGTACTAAGTGCGCTAATTAAAGATGGTGCATTCACCAATGGAGGTTCAAAAACAACCTCATCACCATCCACCAAATGCTTTTTCCACGTGCTTAAACTGTTTACAAAAATGTCATTTTCATCATCAGCCACTTGTGCAAATAATTGTTCAATTTCCAAAACATTCCCCACCAATGCGCCACATGGCCACAAATGAATGCCTTCATTTTTTCCATATAAAGTAGGGGCCACGGCAAAGCGGTGTTCATAAGCTTTCTGTTCTTTTAATAGGGTCCAGCATTTATCAATTTCATAGTCTTTTTGGGCGTATAAAATTTGTGTGCTTTCAAGTTTCACCGCTTGGCACCGACCCTGGCCTGACCAAATAAAATTATTCGTCCCGTGAAATACAGGCGTATCTACGCACGGTTCAAAATGAACCTTTGCCCTAATCCACAAGTGCTTTGGGGGCAGGGGCACATCTTCAAATACCGGCGTTATCAAATCAAAGCCGCCAATTGAAAAGTGCCCCATGTCAGAATTAACGTTGGAAGGCGTTACTACCATCGCTTGGTTGAACGAATCTTGCCCTAATATTTTTGAACGAAACATGGTGCTTCTCTCCTGTTGTTACTGATTAAAAAAATTGGTGATTGGGGTTTCATCTTCCTCCCTAGTTTTCCTATGGCTTGGACCTTGGATTCAGTCCTATACCATCCGGAAATTACTCATCTGGACCCTACGATCAAGTCGTAGGGAAACTGGAGAGAGGGTTGACGCCGACCCCGCAAAACCGTCATCGCGAAGCCTGAAAGGCTGTGGCGGTCCTGTGAATAATTCCAAACGTTTTAAATAAAAAATGATTTAATAATTAATATATATTTAATAAACATTTAACTAAAATTTAATGCCCCCCCTGTAATATAAAACTTGCTATTCACATTTTTTAGTACAGGAAAATACTCATGAAAAAAAACACCATATTTAAGTACTGCGCATTCTTGGCTTTTGGGTTGGCGTTGTCTTCTAACCTTTGTGCTAGTTACGATGTGACAACCGTTGCCGGGAGTGCCATTTCATTTTCCGGTGATGGAGGCATTTCCACTGCTGCCAGGTTAAATAATCCCTTTGGGGTTTTTGTGCATAGCTCTGGCGATGTCTATTTTTCAGACACTGCCAATAACCGTATTCGAAAAATTACAGCAAGTACCGGGTTTATTTCAACCATTGCAGGTACTGGAACAGCTGGTTTTAGTGGTGACGGTGCAGCTGCCACTGATGCTAACTTAAATAACCCTCAGAGCGTTTTTGTTGATAATTTAAACAATGTCTATTTCGCTGATACTAGCAATAATCGTATTCGAATGCTTATTGGTACTGCAGGTACTTATTTTGGTAGCTCTAGAACAGCCAATTTCATTTATACCATTGCTGGTATTGGAACAGCTGGTTCCACTGGTGACAGTGCACTTGCAACAGCTGCTAGATTAAATAGTCCTCGTGGTGTTTTCGTTGATAGTTTAAACAACCTGTACATTGCAGATACTACCAATAATCGCATTCGAATGGTTGTTGGTACTGCAGGTACTTATTTTGGTAGTAGCCGAACAGCTAATTTCATTTATACTATCGCAGGAGGAAGTGTTACAACCGCAGGTTTTGCAGGTGATGGCGCGTCAGCCACTGCTGCTGCTGTTAGATTAAATAGCCCTCAGGGTGTTTTTGTTGATAGCTCAAACAACGTGTACATTGCAGATTCTACCAATAATCGTGTTCGAATGGTTGTTGGTACTGCAGGTACTTATTTTGGTAGTAGCCGAACAGCTAATTTCATTTACACCATTGCAGGTACTGGAACAGCTGGCTTCTTGGACGGCTCTGCAACATCAACAGCTATGTTAAGTGCCCCTCAAGGCGTTTCTGTTAATAGTACTGGCGATGTTTATATTGCTGATGGAAGCAACGACCGTATTCGCATGCTTACTGCAAGTTCAAATGGTATATCAACCATTGCAGGAAGTGCTCTCAGAAGTTCAGCGTACGCTGATGGAGTTGGTTCTGCAGCACGCTTTAAAAGCCCAGGCATGATGTCAATTGATCTTTCTTCGGGCAATTTATTAGAACCAGATTCAGATAAGAATGTTCGAAAAATTACAACAGCTGGTGGAGTGTATACAGCATCTACTCTGTTTAATTACAACGTTGGGTCACCACCCGTGCAAGCCGTTTGTGTATACATAACAAGCAGTGGTGTATCTAGTGTGATAACCACTGATAATTACAGCCATCTCTATCAATGGATACAGTCGGGGGGGACCTATGTTAACAACTCATCGCTAGATGCCGTTTCTGGCCCAGCTTACGATGGATACGGTCTTGTCGTTGATAGTAGCAATAATATTTTTATGACTGACTCAACGAAGCACATTATTTACAAGATACAACCTTCTGGAACGTATTCAGTATTTGCTGGAACCTATGGCACCTCTGGTGCTACAAACGGCACTCAAACAGGAGCTGGATCAAATTCAACTGCTGGTTCAGGAAGCACATTCAATGGTATTTCCGGTGTTACTATTGATAGCTCTGGAAACCTTTATGTGTCAGATACTGGTAACAATACTATTCGCAAAATCACCTCTGCAGGTGTTGTAACCACTATTGCAGGAACAGCTGGAACATCTGGCTTTACTGATGCTGCAGGTTCTTCAGCACGATTCAATAGCCCTTGGGATATTGATATTGATGCAGCAGGTAACCTTTACGTAGCAGACCGCGGTAACAACTTGATTCGTAAACTTACCAACAATAGTGGCACCTATACCGTATCAACCATTGCAGGTACTGCAGGATCATCTGGCTCTGCCGATGGCACAGGTGCAGCCGCTCGCTTTAATGCCCCTACTGGCCTTGCTGTTGATGCATTCGGGTATGTGTTTGTAACAGATACTGGAAACAATACTATCCGCCGACTTGCCCCACCTTCTATGAGTATAGAAATAGAAGGTGCTGATAGCGCAACCGTATCCGCTCCAATTGCAAACGATGTGCACAAAACCGGAACAGGTACCAGTGTATTATCTGGTGATAATTCTTCTTTGTTAAATTTATCTGTAGATGCTGGACTTGTGAAAGTAAGTGCGACTAATCATATGGGTAAATCAGTTTCTTTCAATGGTGGTAATATGGAAGTAACTAGCGGAACTATCGCAATTCCTGTAGTCGATACAAGAAGTGCAGCAACCATTACAACAGATAGTGGGGCCGCTGTTTCTTCAATTGCAGCACCTTATGGTACATCTTTGCTCACGATAGCTGGGCCTGGCGTAGTTACTGCTGGTAATATGAGTGCAAGCGCTACTCCACTTTCTATTCCTGGCGTTATGCATGTTGGGGCATCAAGTTCCAGCAAAATGCCTACAGGTGTTGCAACTGTACCAAGTGGTGGATTAGTAAAAATTATGGGCAATACTGCATCTAGCGTTCCAGGCGACACTGAACTAGAAAGTGGTGCTGTTCTAGAAGTAGCTGACAGCGTTACAGTTCCTGCTCATACAGGCGCTGACATTTTCGGCACCTTGAAGTTTGATTCTGGTGCTTCGTTAAAACTAGGTGCTAGCTCAACTTGGGCACGTAATATATCAGTTGGTACTGCACTGTAGTACTTATTAAGTTTGGTTGGTCCCGCGGTCTAGGCCGTGGAATCCATCTACACTCCTTAGTTTCTCTATGGCTTGACCATAGAGTCCAGTCCTATAAAATCCACTGAATAACATCATTTATTTTCCTGGAACCTCAACAACCCCCAAGTTTTTCTCAAACCGCCGCACTAAAGGCCTATCGGTTCGCAAATCTTTCAATTCAATATGAATACTCGTTGGCACTTCTTGTAAAACAGCGTTCATATTATCGCGCACCGGGTATTGATTTTGTAAAAGGTGCTCTTCCTGTTCTTGCGCTGAATTTTTTACAGCTATGTTGGCGATAATATCTTTAGGGTGCAGCTTCGGGTGCGCAATGCCAAGCAAACTATCGGCTGATTGTGTTTCATCATCCATATAATTTTGGGGGTATTCACCAGCACTATCTGTTGTGCTATTTGCCAAATCACCACTTTGAATTGCGCAGCCTACCGTCACTTCTACACACCGCTGCAAGCCCTTAACTACATGGCGCACTTTGGTAATTTTGCCTTCAAATTTACCATCTGCTTTTAGTGAATCATCAACAGTTAAATATCGTCCTAAATTCCAGGGCAGGGTGCATAAAACATGTATGCATCTGGCTGATGCCCTAAGCTGAGTTTGCGCAATGCGGCTAGCATAATTTATAAATTCCGTACCTTGGCTTGTTTCAAAAAACATCGCCTGTTCACTTTTTGGCAGCTCTATTGCAATGGGAATTTTTCGCAATCGGTGGTTTGTGAATCTATGTTGGCAATGGTTCAACTGTCCTTGAATCACCATGTTTTCAACCCTGGGTTGGTTATACTGCCACCGAATTTTTAACGTTGTGTTGAAGTAATGAATTTTTGCCCGTATTTGCTTTTCTGCAGGTCCAGCACAAATCTGTTTGGTGTGTGATTTTTCAACTCCTGCGGGCGTTCGGAAAATTGTTGAATGCTCAACTCGGTAACCACTTTGGCGCCGACCCAATCCCAGCCGCTGATCATTACCTGGCCAATGATTTGTCACCGAATTTGGCGTAAGCGTTGCCATGATTTTTTCAGGAAATGCCCGTGCAATATACGGTGATGCATTAAATACGCCGCCCAAATGCTGCGTCCAATGTACTTTTAAATCAATAATCACACGCCCCAATGGCATGGAAATTTGCTGAATTTTAAACGATCTTTCAATGTATTGACCGCTCACATCAACACACCTGTTTCCTTTAAAATAATCGCTTAAACCAATTTTTCCAGTGACCTTATTCCAATAAAAAAGTGCATTGCAACTTTCTAAATAATCACTCGGTTTTGGATCTTTCCTTTGAAAAAATACAGGGTTATATTCCAGCGATTTGTCAGCCAAAAGCGTTTTTAAATCCTCTTCAAAAGTGGGTGAAATTCCTAGCACTTCCACTTTTGTTAATCGTTGATGATGCTCAAATTGCCCTGAAACCACCCCCTGAAACAACAACGTCTCATCATCAAAAATTCCTAAATACGCACCATCAGGAGGTGCAAAATTCCCAACCACCAAACGTGCACTGGCCACGTGTCCTTCTTGGTGAGTAATGAAAAATTGCACTACATCCCATTTGCATAAACGGGCATTTGAAAAATCCCCCCAGGCGTTTGTAAAACAAAGTTTAAACATGGTTTTTTCCTTCAAATGAAAAAAACCGCAGTGAAAATACTGCGGCTTGGGTTGGCTTCAGAAAAACCGTCATCCAGAGCCCTTTAGGGCGAAGAGATTTAGTCCTGTGGTATATATGTCTTGCCATTCCTTCTGCGACTTGGGTCTAGGGATCCAGTATTTCGAAAATATTGAGAGATAATAGCCTCAGCATACTGTCTGCTTGGAGATGTACTGCCCTGCATTATTGCTAGCATTTGTTCATATGTTAGGCCTAATTTGGGTACGAATTTTGGTTGTATTGCAGCGATCGGTGAAGGCTCAGGAGCTGTCGCGGCCACTGGCATTGCTATTGTTGCGCTTTCAAAACTAGGATTAACTCCTAAGCTTACTAGTGTTGCGTGCGTCGCAGAATCAGGTGCTGCATATTTTTTCACGCCTTCAGGGCACCCTTTTAAAAAGTTAGACCTTATAGTACTTATTTCATCCGGTAATCTAACTGATAATAGGTTAGGACAGTTCATCAAGAACTCTCTTTTAATTGTAGTAAGCCTATCCCCAATAATATGTACATGTTGAATGTTTTGCAGGCCTTTTCCAAATCTTTCATCAATCTCGGTCGCCGTACCAAAATCTACCAACCATGTAAGCCCAGGGATTGATATAGAAATGGAAGCAATATCCTGTTTGTTATCTTTAAAATCTATTGGTGAAAGGCGAATGACTGTGCTACCTGGTGCACTACTGCCGCCACTTAGCAAAGATCTTGCCTCATCAAGTGTTATTTCTGTTCCCACGTCAGTTTTACTATCAGAAGCTGCCGTAATGCCTGCCATTGCTAGCAATGCAATCATCAAAAATTTTTTCATTTCATTATTCCTTAAAAAATAAATAATTAGTTGTTATAGATCTCATATGTGAATTATTTGTATAAAAGTCAAGTTATAAGTATAAAAATCATGGCTAATTCCTAAAAATGCCGCTACATTGCCAGTAGATTTTTAATTCACAAGTATAAAATGACAACAACAACTTCTCCTGTTTCCAGTATTCCTATTTTCGGATGGTTCGTCCGTCGTGGCTATTTGCAAGGTGTTTTTTGGGCACTAATGATCTGCCTAGTCAGTTCAACGAATGACGTATTAATGCGCTTTTTGGGAGAGCGTCTTCACGTTGTGCAAATCATGTTTTTCCGCTTTTTGTTTAGCACCATTGCCGTGCTACCACTTATGCTGCGTCATGAAAAAAATCTTTTCAAAACAGCGCAACCAAAGACACATGCATTACGTGCTATTGTTGGTGCGGTAGCCCTTGGGCTTTGCTGCCTTTCAGTGAACATTATGCCCTTGGCTGAAAATACGGCAATCATGTTTTGTGAACCATTATTCTTCCTACCAATGGCATACTTTTTACTAAAAGAAAAAGTTGATAAAAATCGCTGGATTGCAACACTTGTAGGTTTCTTTGGTTTGCTTGTAATTGTGCAACCAGGTATGGAAAGTTTCCGTATAACCGCGTTTGTACCTATGGGTGCGGCTATGTTGTTTGCTTACCTTTGTGTTATGGCAAAACGGATGATTTCAACCGAGCACACCCTAACATTGTTGTTTTACTTTGGTTTGGGAACGTCAATTTTTGCTGGGTTGTTCTTACCATTCTTCTGGACTGCGCCAACCTTGCGCGAACTGGCATTCTTAGTTTTCTTAGGAATTGGTGCAAACCTTATTCAGGTATGCTTGTTCCGCGCCTATGCAGCGACCGATGCTTCTGCCTTAGCACCATTCCGTTATACCGAATTTTTGTTTGCAGGAACGTTTGGCTTTTTGTTCTTCGGTCAAATTCCTGACCTTACAATTATTTTAGGAGCTGGCGTCATCGGCCTTAGCGCCTTTTATATTTCCTACATGGAAACAAAAAAAGAAAACGCTAAAAAGTAATCCGATAAGATCAACTTTAGCGCTTTTCATTTTCTTTAAGTGAGCTCATCTCTAGTGAGAATAGCGTCCCATAAGTATGTTTTCGTCTAAGACATGTCCTTGTATTGCAGCTTCAATTGCACTCTTCGATGCCCCTTCATCAAGAGCAAGCATGGTGTCTAAAGCGTAAAACTTGAAAAGGTAGCGATGAACAGTGTGATCAGGCGGACAGGGCCCGATGTAAATATTGGTTCCCAATCCATTTTGGCCTCCTTTAGCACCACCAGGAAGAGAGTGTAATCCTTCATCTAAACCTGTAAGACTTGTAGGAATATTGAAGATTGAACCATGATTAAATGTACCACCAACTGCATCTGGATCCTCCACAATAAGTGTAAGGGATTGGGTGCCTGTTGGAACATTTTTCCATTCCAAAGGTGGGTTGATTCCATTTGGGTAAGATGGGTCTCCGTTGTCGCATGTATATTTCGCAGGAATAAAAGCACCATTACTAAATGCAGTGCTGCTTAGTAATAAAGCCTTAGATAAATTGAATCCTAATGCGCCTTCCCATCCTGTAATATCTTGCCCCCAGTTTATGGAGCGTCCTAGTTTGAGAGCACCTGCTCTTACAAAACCAAAGCTACCACTAGGAACATTACATGTGGTTGCTTCAATTTGCCGTGCATATATTATTCCTCCGGTTCGCTTACTATTTGTATCGGCAGCTCTTACTCCACTTATTTTCAATGCACATGTAAGATATTCACCATCACTGCTTAAATTAGTATCCTCAGTGACTATTACATTGCGCGGGTGAAGATTAAAGCTGACAACATTGCCGTCACCATCACGCACTATTTCCGTGTAATAACAAGGAACTTGAAGTGATCCTTCTATGGTTCCTAGGGTTGTATTATATCCATCTTGTTCTGAAGTGGGTGGTGCCGAATAAATTGTTGCTACACTATCTCCTGTACTGGATATGGTGCAATCTCCACCGATTGTTATGTCCCCTTCTTTAGCCATAACCATGCGTGGTAAATCTAGTGCAGCTGTTGTGTCCAAGCTACCACCATTCATAACAATATTACCGCTCACAACATTGCTAGCAATATCAACATGCCCAACTAATAGTTCTGCATCACTTGAGACAGTCCCGCTTAACGTGCAATGAGCTACTGCAGCAATGCCAGCATCAGAGTCAAGACCAGTAAAGGTTACTTTACCTATTATCGAACCAGAAAGTTGGGCCTCATCATCAAATGTAACTGCTAGCGTATCGTCCCCTGCATACAAAAATGCAATCTCAGACGTAACTAAGATTGCAAAAACAAAAAATTTAATTTTTTTCATGATTTTGCCTTTTCAAACCAATACATTGATTAATACATATAATATAATTTGTATTAATATTTAGTAAAAATTACATATATTTTATGTAAAATGCATGAAAATGTTAGGTTTTGCAGAAACTGTAATTATCTTAGAGCCTTCGATCTAATATCCCAGGGTATACTCAAGTCCTTCAGCGCCCACATGCTGAGCCGATGGAGTTACTAATAAAAATCCGACAAGGGTAAAAAGTATAAAGCGCATAAATCATATCTGTTGTTGTTTATAGCCTTACTTTGCCCACCTAATAGTTAACGTGAAGTTAAAATTCTGCATAAAAAAATAGGTGCCCAAAAGGACACCTAAATTTATAAGATAAGGATTCTTATTTTTTTGCGTGATCTTTATGACCATGGTGATCTTTGTGATCATGACCTTCATGACCTTTTTTGCTATCACGTGGTGCTGCAGGTGTTGTACCTTCTACTGGTGCCACAGGTGCTGCAGGTGCGCCTGTTGCTGCCATAACTGGTGTAAGTGCTGCTGCTCCAAAAAAAGCAAGAAGCGCAAAACATGTATATTTCTTCATGAATAGTATCTCCGTTAAAGTGTTTACACTTGTAAAGTCTGGCATATTTATAAAATTTAACAAGTAGTAATCTAAATTTTTATTAAAAATTTTTTCCTGAATTTTTGAAAAAACTTCATCAGTGTTTGTGGTGGTTAATTCTTTAATAAAATCCCACGAATTTAATCGACGTTCTATAACTCCAAGCGCTTTCAGCAAATTCATTGATGGTATTGCTAAATCATCTTCTGATTCTGACATGGTGAAATCTTCTATTTGTCGAAGGCTATTGCAGTCATGCTCATAAAGCTTCCGGCCTTCTGGTGATAGATTGAATTTCTGTAAAATATTAGCAATCATTGTAATAGGGGAAGAAAATGAAGATATTCAAAATGATATTAGTAAATGCTGTGCAGAAAATAGCTTTGTGTTTTTTTGCTACTACTACAAGCACCATTGTAGCTATGGACATGCATATTGATTTTTCGGACGGTAATGTGATCGCTGCTCGTTTTGCTCATATTGATTGTATAAATAGTCTAATATGTAAAGGTACCGGTACAATATCTTTTGAAAGTCATAGATTTTACCTTACATCTACTCCTGATTCTGTAAAGGTTTTGCTAGAAAGAGGTTATGCAAAAGATTGTGCTCACAAGGTAATAGCAGCTCCGAAAACTTTTTGGATTGTTTATGAGGGTGCATCGCGACGACTCCGAACTTCTTCGCGCAGAGTTAAACCTTAAATGCAATATAGTGCTTGATAAGAATGCCTTAAATCTCTTCACATTCCATTTGCCAGCCAACCTTTATGCCCCATTCGTTTGTGTTCAATGAATATTGCACAATGCGCATAACAAGCAACGGCCTGTAACAGATAAATCCACCTGTATTTGGCGTTTCTAGCTGCACTCGTCTTCCTACTGATTGTAAAATTCGAATTTCAACTTTGTCTTCATTGTAAGCATATATTGAACCATTCACCGGAATTTTGTCTAAATGCAATTCCCGTTGGTTGGGTTCAAATTTTTGCCACAAGCGTTGAATGCACCCTAATTCAATTTCGCGTCCACGGTATAATCCATCAGTTGCAATGGCGGCTTTGTCACTGCATTTGATTAGGCTTTTGTATTTTGTGTGAGTATCATCCCCAAGGTAAATTAAATCGCCATTAATGTTTCGGTGAAAATCGCCTTGGTTTATGGGAATAAGTTCTTGTTCGCATCCCCGTGCGGAAAACGGCGGAAGTCCGCCAATATTAATGGTTAGTTCTGTTTCCATAATACCCCCTAACCATTTTGCGCCCAACGGGGCAGTGCAATAATTAGTGTGCTGTCGTAACGGTCAATTGTATTCAGCAGGGTTTCAGTCATGTAATCGTCTGAATGGGTCATGCTAACCCCTTACGATTGCTTCAAAATATTGCTGCACATTGCGTGTTTTATTTAAGTTGGTCGGAATATCAACAATGCTGTTTTCAAGCCTAAGTGTTACAATTTTTCCATCTTCCAGGTTGATAGTTTTTCCATCAATTGATCCCCGTAGTTTTTCAGCAATAGTGATTGATTCTTTTCCGCTTAGCTTGTTACTTAACGTTTTCGCTTTTAACTTAAGCCTTGCCCGTGGAGAATGTTGCCCCATTGCAAGGGAAGTCCACACTTCTTCAAGTTCCAATATTATCATAGGGAATGTCGAGGTTTTTGCCGGATAGCTGATGTGAATATGGTCAGCCATTCCATGTTCATCTGTTGACATCTGCATTTTTAGCATGTCACGTATCGCACTTAATACACCGAAATCAGCCATCATTTTTCTCCTCGGTTCTCTCTTTTGCTAGACACTTAATGCAATCTAAGTTGCTTGTTTCTAGCCACGGAGTGTAAATATCTAAAAGTTTATGATTCCATCGTAGCTGTGTTAAATATGCGTGTCTAGTATTGCTGATATGTTTTTTGCGCATGACTATTTCATATCTATTTTGACAAGGTATAGCCTGGTCATTCGTCGTATTTTGCTGGAACGAAAGAGGGGTAATCTTTGCCCAAAACCATCCTCCTTCTTTTAAAGTTAGAGTGAAATCACCATCATCTTCTTCTGTGTGATAGCCATAGAAAGCTTGCACACGCTCGCTAAAGTCTGAAATTTTCATATTAATCTCCTAATTTGATACGGACGTAAAAAAAGCTCGACTGTATCTGGAACGCCACAGTTTGACCCCTCTCGGTGTTCATACCAATGGGCTACCAACACCTTAATGACATGGTGAAACGCCTCTGGCACAAAGTCCGGATGCGGTCCAAACCCTGCGCTGTACGCAACCTCAATGGAAACTCCCTTGCTCAGCAAGCATAGGTAAGGAATGCCATTTTTTATCTGCACGGTGAATTTTCGAACCCTTTCTTTATTTGAAGCTGTGAAAACATGAAACACTTCTTCAATCTCCAACAAATTGGGAAATGGCAACGCAAGGCGGATTTCACTACCCCCTTTCAAGGGTAGTGATGAAAATTTCCACTGGGTTGTCAGCAATGACCGGCAGGTAAATTGCTCCACCCAATCATAGGCAGCACGCTGAAGGCTTTTTAAAAGGTTGTCTTCCGCATCGTGCTCAATGCGCATATGCTCTTTTAAAGCTGACAAGGTCACCAATTCCATGGGCGATACATTAACGCGCTGAATCTGCATAATTATTCACCTGCAGTAATCAACTTAATCGCTTCAAAATCGACAACGTCTCCACCTAATCGCTGGGTTACATAAAACTCAACCAAAGGTTTTGCAGAATACGGATCTCGCAAAATGGTGAAGTCCCCGCGGTCTACAATTTGGTAACCTCTAGCAAAATTCCCAAATGCAATCGCGGTTGATGGCGCATCTGGTTTTAATGCTGGCATCGCGTCACTTAATATAATGGGGAATCCAAGCAGCGAATTTCCACCACCTTCTGTTAAGCTTGGTTGCCACAAATAGCGTCCAGTCGTTGGTTCCTTCAACCTTCTAATCTCGGCAAAAGCAGAACGCGACATAACCCACATTGCCCCTGCTAAATACGGTGTTTTCAAACTTGAAACCGTATCTAACAAAATATCGGCATTTACAATTGCACCATTTTGGCCTGTGCGTCGTTCAACTAATTTTCCCCATTCGTACTGTTCATCGGCAACCCGTTCGTATTTTAAAAAGCCTTTCGGCATGCTGTCGCCAGATCCATTAATAAACGCATCTTCTTCCAGCTGACTGAATCGCTGTTCAATGCTATCCATCAACCAGCTTTCCAAGTTAATTACTGCATCATCAATCAATCGCTGACTGATGCGCGTTCTTGCATACATCTCATGGGCAGGAATGATAATTTTCATTAATTCCGCCACATTGGTTTCTGCTCCTAACGTGGTTTCATTCGCCCATCCAGAATCTGTATTACCTTTTTCCCGTACAATTTCCAAATGGTCTGATTGTATAGTCGCCCTCCCTGCAATATCTCTAAAAAGGGTAGGGCACACCGGCTTTTCAATAATCGATGAAATGCTCGGTTTGCGAATTACCAAGCTTCCAGTGCCATCCTGCGAAGACAAGGCCTTCTCGCCGTGTTTCACAAAATTCTGCACGTTAGTTATTCCTTTCTCTTTTGTTTCAAAAACAGGACGATCCAAAGCCTTGTGTTGCATCTCTTTTGCGCTAAAGTTTTGTACTGCTTGTTCAAGACGATCTAATGATTGTTCTAATGGTGTAGTCATATGTTTTCCTTTGTGTGTTGTTGATAAAAAAAATCCGCAGGTGTAACCCTGCGGCGCGTGAGTTGTAATTGCTATCAGTGTTAATAATAGGTTTCTCTTCCCCCAATCCTTTCTGCTAATGCGTCCACCACATGCGCTAATCTATACTCAACTGGCGTATCCATGGATTTTACCCATTCAACTTTTGCCTTTGGGTTGGCTGCAAATGTCACCAGCGATATTTCATGCAAGTGTACCTCCTGTAATAGCTGATGCCCCCGTGGTGAAGTCGCCGCTTTTTCCAAGGAAAACCCAATCGACAAACCATTCACTACATTGCGTTTTAAAAGCGAATACGCTTCTCGACCTTTGCGCACATCAAGCAACAGCTGACCTTTGACCAATAACCCGGTTTCATCTTCTTGCATATCAACCCACACGCCAATTGGGTGATGGTGGTCATGTTGCCATAGCATTTTTGGCCATGCGTCTTTCTCCCGCCACTGGTCCAAACTTTTCGCAAAGGCCCCCGGAACGACTTGGTCATTTTGAAAATCTACACAATCAAAAACAGATGCATACCCATAAAAGATCCCATCATCTTGCAAGCTCTTTAAGCAAAATGGACTAGTTTGATGCTGCTTCATGAATACCCCTATCTAAAATATCGCCGCCCGCAATTGGCGAATACCCAACCGCATGGCGTTTTTCGTTAATTGTTAAAAAATCGGCAGTTGCAATTTTTGCCCAAGTGGCTTCTCGTTTGGGTGATAATGCCGCGATGCTATCGTGGTCATAACCAAGCCTAAGCCCCTTACCAAAATATGGCGTTAACCATAAGTTCATTTCCGCCACCAGGTGGTCAAGCAACGGCAAAATCGTATCTTCCCACAGGTGAAAGCGCGCTTCCCGGTAGTTTGCAAATGTTGCATCCCCCGGGATTCCTGCCAAAATTGGCGGCACACCAAATGCTTGGCAAATTTCTCTGGCTGAAACACTTTTTCCTGAAATAAAATCTAAATCCTTCGGGCTCAGCCCCATGTCTTGCCAAGAAAAATCTCCTTCCATCATCAGTATTCGCCCAGCGTTTTTCCCACCTTCATACAAATGCGTAATATCTTCACGAAGCTGATTGCGCTGCTGTTCCGTCAAAGGCGCACTGTGGTTGCTGGGCTTAATGATAAACGCACCTGAAGGTCGCCCTCCATTTTGCAACAATGCTAGGTTGTGATTTGACACCGCATTATGCTGATCAATGCTACACGCCGCAGCTTCAATGGGGCTTAATCCATACCAATCATGTAATGGGTGAAACAGTTTAATGTGCAAAATGGGGCATTTGCCATTGGCATCAACCCTGTACAATTTCTTATGGTTGCCCACTGAATATTCATAAGCCTCAATGCCCTGCGGTCCTGCAATAATACGCATTCTATCTGGCCGCAGGGCGTACAATTCCTGCACGCCATAATTGTCTAACACTGCTTCAACGTATGCATTTCCAGAAAGCAATAAATGGCTAACAACCGATTCCATAAACGCTGATCCCGCTTGTTGAGGGCTCGGGCAATTTAATAGGGTAAGCAATGGGTGCTGTTCAAGTTCTTGATCATTTCCATTTCTATATAAAAGCCATGGCACCGACCCCAACCCCCTGGCTATTAAATTCACGCACCGAAACACAATCACATTTCGCTGATACCCTTCATCTGCCAATTGTTCATAATACCTTGGTGTAAAAACCGGCTTGCCGACTGATCCCATGGCTAGCATATTAGCATGTCCACTTGTTTGTCTTGGCCACGCTGTTTTTAAATTTTTGAAAAATTTCTTCATGGGTGTTCTCCTTTTTTGAATAAAAAAACGCCAAAAGCAGGGTGCTTTCAGCGTTATGTTTCTCAGTTTTCCTATGGCTTGAATTCTAACCAAACCTTCATCATCCGGGAGTACACATCTCTCCACCGTCATCATGAGGAGCTGGGCGACGTAATGATCCAGTGTGTAGTTTCAGATTATTTAGCATTGATTGATTTTCGGGAGTGTAAATTTAACGCTGACATCTGAACTTTACTTCAGACACAATTCTTAGAATTACAATCTCAGGGTATCAAAAACCCGTATTTTGTCAAAAATTAAAATGTCCCAAATAATTTTAGATAAATTTTAAAAAAATTCCTGAACAAAAAAGCCAAGTGGATTAGTCACCCCCCTTGGCTTTTATCAATTATAGGAAAAAAGTTAGCTGTTAGTATTTAGCTAACTTAAGCCTGATTTTTTCAGGGTTCGTGCTATATCCGCCTCTTTCATTCCTAATGCTGTTTTTGCAAAATGTGCAATGTATGCGTCTTTCTCTTCTTTTGTAGTGCGCGCTTGTAATGCATCAATGTTTGCTCCTAAAAGGTCCATATCTTTAAGCATTACCTTCAGGCTTGTATTTAATTGTTCAATAATTTTTTCACTTTGAGCAACCTTTGAAGTAAGTATGCCATGGAATTCCAATAGCTTCTGATGCTCATTAATATCTCTAAAATTTTCAGGAGCACCTGCTGCTAACATCGGTAGGGGCGTACTTTCATCTTCTCTGGTTAAATCTAATGCACTAAGAGCAAGCTCTAATGATGTGTCATCAACGTCCTCTTCTCCGCTTGTCAGAACCTTTTCTACATCGGTTTTTCCATGATAGAGATTAGTTTCAATCCCAATGATTTGTTGAGTTTTCCAAGTCTTTATAACTTTTCTCTTTCCACGAATTTGCTCCATTAAATCAGTAATTTGACTTTTTGCCTCTTCAAGTTCTATTTCTAAAGCCGTATTTTCACTGCTTAACACACTAATTTGTTGTGGAAGGGGTAACCTGCTTTCAGTATTGCTTCCATCTTCTGGGTATTTTGAATCACTTGCATTCACTATTGCTATTGCGGCAAATAACGTCATTAAAAGTAGTTTTTTCATTTATTGTTTCCTTAAGGACAGGTTTTTATCTTAAAATTGCGTGGATGGTTATCGCCCATGCAAATATTACGTAAGCTGTGTAGCGTATTATTGCTCAATTTGTCAAATTGATGTTTTTATTTTGTTAAAAGGCATGCCATCATATTTTTATGGGTGCAAAACAAGAATTATTCTAAGCCTAACCAATCGTCAAACCCATCTAATTTTGCGATTCCTTGTTTGTCAAGAAAAGCTGCCACGTGCGGTGGCACATCGGAAAGCGTGTACAATTTGTCATCAAAGTTTTGATAGCAATAGACAGTATATATCACACTTTTATTCCTAGATATAACTTCTTCTATATCATATATCTTAATAGCTTTGTTATCTGAATACACTACAACATTAGGGCACATATAATACGTATTTCCTGCGTCTGCAACTGTATAACTTGTTCTTTTATATCTTGGATAGACAAAAATGGTTATGAAATCACGATTCCATTCTTGGACTTCGTTCTTCTCAATTTTTGTCTCAAGCCCTACTAGCTGCAACTCCCACAACTCCAACAGTCTTGGGTCCCGGGTAGAATGCTTTTTTAAAAAAAGCATATCGTCTGGGTCTAGTATGTCACACACTTTTCTGTTCATGCCTAGTCGTAAGCTAGAAGCGGCTTCTACTGGTTTGCCGGTTGCCGCCCCATTAATCATTGCCGACATGGCAAGCAATATTAAAAGTAGTTTCTGCACTTGTTGGTTCCGATTCTTTATCTGATACAATTATACACAAACTGGATTCTTTGTCCCTGCGTGGCTCGCAATGACGCTTGGTAACGTCATTACGAGCTTGCAAGGCAGGCGTGCTTATTCAGGTAGATCAGGGCTAGCTGCTCTCGTTGACTCATATATAAAATCGAAATACCTGGCTAAACGCTTATTGTACAGTTCTTCCCGTGTAGGGATTTCAGCGCCTTTTTTAATAAGCGCTTCAAGCTCGGTAAGCTCTTGGTCATAGAATTCAGGGTCATATAATGCATGCTCACGGGCGCACTTGAGTGCTGTACTTAAAAATATTTTATCCTCTTCAGAAAGATCAATAATCCTATCCTGCAGGGCGTATACCGCATCTAGCAACGTAAACGTTTCTTTTTCATATCTACGAACACGTGTCGACTTATCAGCAAAGTATACATTATACATAAAGGATGGTGGGGTAGTCGTAAGATCTAGATTTGGTTCCTTGACGACACGAATCAGATTTTCATGACGTTTTGCTAGAATGATTTGGTGAGCATCTTGACGCATCTTATATACAGTAGCTCTTGCTAGGACTGCTGCAGCATCTTCTGTTGCTGAAACCGGTATCCCAGTTGCCGCTGCATTAATCATTGTTGACGTTGCCAACAAGGCCATCAAAAGTATTTTTTTCAATTATCGTCTCCTTTAAGGACTAAAATATTTAATATGTTGCAGAAAATCACGGGGCATGCCCCGTGAAGTATTAGTCTTGATCATCTAGTCAAGTCAGATGGGAAGCAAATGCCCCCCTATTAGTTGTCCTCCTATCAAGTCGGAAGACCTTTTTTGGGAATTGGTCTAACTAAGGTCGATTTAATATTGCTTTTGCACTTTCATTAATGCCAGAAATCCAATGCGTGTATGCAGTACATTTTTTTTCTGCTTGTGCTCTTCCTTCCTTAGCTTCTTCTAATTCAGCGAGAAGTTTACCAACTCTATCTACATTATCATTTTGTGTTCTTTGCAGTAATTCTTGAAGTTCAACTCGTAACTTCGTCTCTTCTAGCTTACCTGCTATCATTTCTGTGTATCGTGTGTGTAGATGCAGTATTTGTTCAGTTTTCTCCGCATGCTCTTTTAGTAGGCTGGCGTATTGCGCACTTAATTTTTCCAAAGTACTCTTAGTCGTTTCTAACGAAACCTTATTGATTGCGGCTTGTTCTTCTAAACGTGCCGCTTGTTCTTGTAAATGCGCCGCTACTTTTTTCAATTCTAGCACTTCTATTTGGGCATTTTCTCTTTGAGCATTTTCTCTTTGAGCTTGTCGTACTTTTTCCTCTAAAGCGGTAATTTGTGCGTTTAGCTGAGCCCTATCATCGTTTAATTCAGCGTTATTTTCTACGTACCGTCTAGCAGCTATCCTCATTTTTTCTACAATCTGTTCCTCAGTCCCCCTGAGGAAACTCCCATAAATGTTTGCACCTGTTACACTCATCAAGATGTCAGCGGCTTCTATTATTGGGGATCTACCGTAAAGTTGATCAATAATTTCTTTTTGAATTTCATTTAATTCGACTGAATTTTCTGTCAAGCTCTTAAGTCTAACCTTTGAAAATAATAAATGTACTTTTTTATCCTTAATATCCTCATATAAAGGAAATGCTTTTTTTTCACTTGGATTCCTAAAGCCGATTAAACAAGCAAATATACTATTTGAAAAATCTCGAAAATCACCATCTGATAACCCTTCCAGCGTAAATTCGAATGATTCTGGTTCAGGTGCTGCTGCTGCTTCTGGGGCAAATAATTCTGCCACAGTAGAAGGAGAAACACGGGTTCCTAATTCTTCAAAGAGGCTGTCATTGTCTGATACAGATGAGTCGTCTTTAGGTGCGCCTTGTGATGTAACCTCAACTGCACGCTCTTCAGCTATGGGGTCAGGGGTATCAGCCAGGCTTTTAAGCTCCGCCGCATTAATCATTGCAGACGTTGCCAACAACGTCATCAAAAGTATTTTTTTCAATTGTCGTCTCCAAAAAGGGATAAAAATTATTGCAAAATCAATATTTGTACTTAAACGTTAATCACATATGCAAATATTGCATAACTTATATAGCACATTATTTCATTATGTGTCAAATTCGTGGTTTTATCTTATTCTAGCAGCTTTGTGAAATTAAAAAAACCAAGGGCGCAGTGCTCTTGGTTTTCTGGTGATTTTATTTTTTTATAATCTAGCTAGTGCTGAGGAAAGATGAGTAATGATTTGTTATAGTTGTACTTTTAGTAATATCCATATTTTTTACTTTTCTTGATAACTCATGAATGTCCCCAATGTCCTCGCCCATTATTTCCGATATCTCTTCGTCACTATCTACGTCTGTTTGTGGTGATGAGTTTAGGAATTTCCTCTTAGTTATGTCTCTGGGAGATGTATCGTTTGTATTCATCTCCATCGCCATTGATGATGCTGTTAACAACGCCATCAAAAGTATCTTTTTCAATTATCGTCTCCTTTAAAGACTAAAAAAATTAATGAATTGATCTGTGGAAAATCACATAACTTATATAGCGTATTATTTCATTATGTGTAAGATGTATGTTTTTATCTTATTCAAATAAAAAACTCAGGGTATTTTATTATTCATTCAGCTTTGTGAAATTAAAAAAACCAAGAGTGCAGTGCTCTTGGTTTTTGGTGTTTTGATTTATTCTGCAATTATCATTGAGTTATTGCACCAGCACCGCTGCTATTGAGAATAGCCTTAAGCTTAGCATTTTCTCTTTTTGCTTCTGCCAATCTTTCTTTAAGAGCGGCATTTTCTGCATTTTTGGTTTCTATCATACCTATTACTCTGGTCAATTTCTCTTCTATAGTAGCCGCAGCTTGTGCGGATCGTGCTCTTAGTTCTTCCTGTATTTGACTTAAAGATTTGGTAAATTCTTGTTTCTCTCTAACATTTTCTAGTGTCATCAAATTAAATTTTGTTAAATTCTCAAAATATTTTGCCTGCCACTCGTCCCTCTCGCTTTCTCCTTTCTTAAGATCTCTTATAACTTTTAGTATTACATTTCCCATATTTTTATCGGTGTCTCGGAACTTGAAACTGCAGCTTTTTATACTTAGTTCATCTGCTATCTCAATTAGACGTGCGCGTGAAGCAGTGCTTGAATAAAGCTGATCAATAATGTTCAAGCGCAGTGATTCTTGCGTTGCGCCAAGCTCAGGAAAATTTTCTGAGCAGTATATAAACTCCATTATCGTCTCTTCTGGATGTGGCAGCGTTATAGTTTTATCACTAACATCTTCATCTGAAGAGAGTACGTCTAACGCTTTAGCTCTAATGAACTGGCGCATCACCTCTTGTACCTCAACAGCCGATGGAGAAGATGCGCCGAATAGCGTAGCCATCCATTCACAGTGGCTTTTAAGGGTAAAAGTAAATTCACCTTTTGTGGGTACAGTAACTCCCCATGATAAGCCTATAGCTAGCTCATCAACTGGCGCAAAGCCACTTCCATCTGCTGCACGAATCATTACTGACGTTGCCAGCAACGTCATCAAAAGTATTTTTTTCAATTATCGTCTCCTTTATAGCAGGTCAATGAACAAATAATTTGATTGTACTTTCTGGGTTCCCGTTTTCACCGGGATGACAGCGCACTCACTTCTGTCGTTCCTGCACACACTTCTGTCATCCCCGCACTCACTTCTGTCATCCCCGCGTAGGCGGGGATCCACCAGATAGTCCAACAAAATTAATTTCGGGTCTTGGGGCTTAGGCGCTATTGAGGTACGCCCAACCTCATCGTCCGATGATGTCTACGTCCATGTTTCTTTTTGCCCCTTAATGCTTTATTCTCTTCTTTCAAAGCATAAATTAACTTGTTTTTTCGTTGGTCATCTTCAGTATTAAGGAATGCTAAATGGTTAATAACTTCGTTGTACTTTTGTACTTCATCCTCTAATATTTCGATTTGAAAAAGTAATCTATCTCGCTTTTCCTGTAATTCACTATTCAGCGACTGACTTTCCAAGAACCTATATTCCCAAGAAGCAAGTTCTTTGGCCAGTCTTGCAACATGTGCTTCTAACTGAGAACTATGACTAGTCAACGTTTCAATCTCATGTGCACTTACTTCATGAAAGTCATTTAAATCATGGGCTTGAGCTTCTAATTCAGCTGCTAATCTTGCCTTCTCTTTTTCTATGCTTCTTAATTCCGTTGTTTGCTTTTCTAAAGCAAATTCAGCTCTCTCTGCTGCCATCTGCAATTCATGCATAACTCCTTCGTGGGTAACTGCTGTTTCTGCTGCTTCTTGTTTAAGCTTTTCCATTGCAGTTTCTAGCGCTGTCTTCTCTTCTCTTACTCTTAGTAGCGTCTGAACAAGCATATCATTTTCTTGTCTAGATAAAATTAATGTCTCCTCTCTTGCTGTTAACGTACTGGTCAGTTCTTTATTCTTTGTTAGTAACTGATCGCGTTCAGTTGAAACTGTTCCAATCATACGGCGTGTATTGGTCAGTTTCTCCTGCGATGCTTGAAGTTGAGCTAAATGTTCTTGCTGCAGCGTTTCAATTTCTCTTAAATGCTGCTGTTTTAAACCGTCTATCGCATCACCACTGATTGCCGCACTACCCGCACGAGCGCGCCTTAAAACATTATCCTCCGCTGGTGAAGAACTTCCATCCGCTGCCTCCATCACAATTGACGAACCTGTCAACAACAACACTGCTATTATTTTTTTCAATTATTATCCCCTAGATGTAAAAAATTTTAATAAAATTAATTATGAGTAATATCACGTAGTTTGCATAGGCATAATTTCTCTGAATGCCAAATTTATGATTTTATATTGTCGTGATAAAACTTTAAGAGCACTTTTTGACCAATTCAGAATCTTATGTTGATGTTCTTAGTGCCATTAATCTGGCTTCCAAAGTCTTAATTTCTGCTGCAAAAAAATCTCAGACTAAATCGTGATTTCTTAATTTCTCTAAGCGGTGAAAGTATCTGCAAATGCTTGTTGCCTTTTTTTCTCCATAAACGCTCTATCTTAGAGGGTTTGCCCACATGATACGCTACCTGCTGGTGATTTTTAGGGATTTCTGTATAAGTGTATTCTCTAAATCCTGGGGCAAATTGCCAGGTAAATTGTTGTGGCTTGTCTTTAATAGGAACCATGTCTTGCCAGTAAATGGGAGACCAATTTTCTATTATAAGGTTGAAGCCCGATTTTAAAGCATAACGAACATTTTGCTCAAGCCTAGAACTTCCTTCGTAAAATGTTAGAAGTGCGTCGCTATGTAAATGATATTTTGGGGGTGTTACCCAAATAGTTTTTTCTCCGTAATAAGATCCGTTTAGCGAAAGCAGATGCTGTGCTGTCGGGTATTCTGGGGAAACTTTTGCGCAACCATACATTCTTTCATTTAAAGTGCTTCTATTCAGCAGTGGGATAACATAAACGCGAATGGTATCTTCTTTAACAGTAACTTTTTTTGGGGACACTTGCTCTTGATTAAGAGGTATTTCGTTATCATAACCCAGAAACATTCTATCATAAAAAAGATCGTCTTTTGTTTCTTCCCAACCCTTATCAATGGCTGTATCAATAGCTGCTGCTGATAAACGTATTCCCAAAAATAACAAAAAGCTTAGCAAAAACATTCTTCTCAAAGATTTTCTCCAATTATGCGCAATAATAATATTCTATTATGAACATGTTGCTCATATAATTAGTATATTTTGAAATGTCTATCAATTTCAAGAGATTAGCTTTGACTTCGTTTGGTTGAGGCTGTTTACACAACATCCAAATTTCTAGCGGCGTATTGGTCGTTTGCTGTTATAGTTCTCTATTTGTTCTGCTTTTTCGGCTATGAATAACTTTCCAGAATTTGTGCAACGCCTTATGCATAAGTTCTCTAATTCTGCTTCTCTGCCTAGACTGGAAAATAATTCAAAAGCATTGCTTATACAGTCACCCGTACAAGTTATTAATCTGTTTCTTACACTGCCTCTTGAACACCGGTTATATTGCTCTGTTATTTCTTTTTCTGCTTGAGGTATTAACCATGGCAAAGATTTATGTTTTTGAACTTTAGGTAAATAATGACTCTCTAAAATTTCATCTGTAATACCTTCGAAATATCTTCTAATTTCGTTTGTTCTTATGCGTTTTTCATTTTCGCTTTCACCGCTAGTTTCACTATCTAGACTTGCTGTGCTATCTGTACTATCGAGACTTGCTGATTTTTTTACCTTTTCTGGAACTATCGCATTTCTTTTTTGTGAATTTATGTTCCTGCTTTGATCAGTAACCGCCTCTTCTGTTAAAGCAGGCTCTGGTGCTATTTTGCTTTTCTTTTCTCTTGAATAGAATGGCCAGCTCCCTTTTTCAGGTGCCTTTTCTGCAGGTCTAACAGCAGCACACATTTCGCTAGTTGCTGCTAATAAAAAAAGCGCAAATAAAAATAGTTTCATGGCCGCCACAATCACTTTATATCAATGCAATAAGATTCATCGTAATATAAAAATATTAATTTATTGTTAATGATGGCTTTAAATATGAGTGCGCAAACGCCCATTCCTGCTGACTTTTTTGTGGCTCAGAAACTTGTTTATGCACCTAGTAGCCTCAATTTATGTGAACTCGTACAGGTTTGATAAAATTATAGACAATTAAATAAAATTACAGATATGATTCATAGTACCTTTTGGCGATATAGCTTTGTTATGAATCTTTCTGTATTTATTGTTTTATCTATACTTTTTCCAATATCATGCACTTCTATTAATGCTGTCGATTCTTTAGATAACTACCCATCAGTTTGTGATCACCGAAACTACAAACCTCCTGCAGGTGGAAAAGAAGTAAAACCTCAAGGTAAGCCGCTAACAGAAAAATCTGAACATCTTATTTTTGGCAAAAGTGGCTTAGACCCTCTTGGTATTGTAGATGCTGCTACTCCTTGGCGGTATATGGTGACCATGAATTGTAAAAATGGCAGCACTAATCTCGTTGAATTGGTTACTAAATTAGCAAGTCAGCTATTACCTCCAGAACAGCGTCATCGGTTAGCCATTCTTATTGGGATTAATGAGAAGCTTGGCTCCTCAGCAGATTTAGATATACCTTTTAATTGGGATGAACTGGAAACAAAAAGAAACGAACTAGAAGCATTAGGGGTGCCAATTCTTTTTGTATACACTCCATGGTCTACTTATAGAGGTGGTCCCCAAGGAACAACGCCAGAAAGCATTATTAGAAATATTCGACAGTTAGTTCAATCCTCTCCAGTTGGTCGCGCCAGAGATATTTTAACAAACAGATTAGAAAAAGAAGATAGTGCTCATGGCTTCCCTTTTGGAGCAATGCGCACACACTTATTAAACAATGATTTTACAAAGGATTTTATTACAAAGTTTAGCAGGGGTAAGCCGGTCTATTTTCATATTCAAGATTCTGATTTTACAAACCTAAAAACATCGCCGCTATATTACAGCTTTGGTACGCCTTCGGAAGCTCCAATTGTTAGTGACGCTGAAGAATATCTCTATAAAAAATATGATGGTCTCATAAGCGCTATGTGCAGACGAAATGGACACTACCCGGTCATTATTGGTGGAGCACACGTCTATGATCCAGCTGAAATTCTAGATGCCGTAGGTATTAGCGCAAAGCAATGGACACGGTTTTCCAGCGAAATGGGAAATATCATTAAGCACATTTTGGCGGTGTTTCAGCCCTATGGTGTATATTTTCACGAGCCGAATACCATGTGTCTTGCACCTCAAACAGTTGAATGTTTGTATGGAAAAACTGACGAAACGCCTCCTCTTTTTAGTCGTCTAAAACATAGCGAAATAACCTTTGGCATAGATAGCGAAGTGCAAGGATTTACACGTTCTCTATTTGAAAATATGGATGATTCTACCTGTAGAAATGGCATGCCTTTTTCAAGCATTATTGTTTTAGCTACTTCCATGAAGCGAACAGGTCGACCTTTTAATATTCGCTTTAGTGGTGCTTATGATGAACAACTAAAAAAATTTAAGAATTGGAAAAGTGATGACATTGTAGCTATCCATGGAATGCCTCAAGAAATTTTTAAAGCACTTAGATGGAGTGACAACGTTGCAACTAGTTTTTCTGACCACAGAAAGGAAGGTAGACGTACTTTATTGAGTACCCTTTTTAGTGCTTTTGATCCCCATGCATTAACAGGAGCTAGGGCAAAGTATGCAGCTTCAGGGCTTTATGAAACGCTTGTTGGGTATGATGCAAAAATCACTGAACAAAAACAAACAATCAAAGATACTTTTCAAAATTTGTTAGCTGCTTACGATAAGCTAGGTCAAGGCAAGCTTACTGCATTTTATATCCTTTCAGCTGCTTGGGAATCAGGACAGGCTATGCGGATTATGTTTTTAGATAACCTTATCGCACCAGTTATGCCAGCCAGAAGAATTTTGACTGTTCCTGCGCTTTTGCATGAGAGAAAGCTTTTAGCTGATCGTCTCAATTACCGGGTAGACAGGGGCCATCCGTTTCCAAACCCATTTATTATCAGCTTACTCGATTTAGATGGTGTTCCAAGACGCATCCCTGCAGGAGATATGCTAGTTATGTTAGTCGAATCCGTGCAAAAATATACAAAAACTAAAAAGGAAATCCAGGAGATTCTTAAGTTATCTGCTCCTGTTATCAAGACCATTTTAGAAACAAAATCTGTTTCTCCGACTACGCGTAATAAGTTTGTGAGTATATTAGGACAAGCAAATATCAACACAAAATTTCCAGGAATTCCTGCTCCAGCTTTGCAAGAGCTAGCTAGGAAATTATTCTAGTAATCTTATAATGGTAAATTACTCAGCTTCAGCGCCTTCAGGCAATGGCTTTGGCAAAGTGATTTTCTGCGCCATAAATCCTGGCAAAATCGCTCCAAAACCCATCACAGGACCAGTTGCTTCATGGCCAGATGGCACTTTTTCATTTGCACGATCAGGATGTCGCTCACGAACAGGGTGCGCAGGCTTCTTCCCAGCAGCTTTTGAAGCTTTGTTTTCAGGTATCTTATCTTCGGTTACTTTAATTTCTTGTGCTGGTTTTTCTTGTGTTTTTTTTGCGCGCTTTTCTTCAACGAAAGTTTCACTAAACAGGGTTGCGTTCAAATGGGTTTCAATGTTCTTAAGCAGTGTTCGCTCTTTCACATTGACCAACGTAAACGCCAATCCCTTCATATCAGCACGGCCAGTTCTGCCAATGCGGTGAATGTAGTCTTCAACTTGTAACGGCACGTTAAAGTTAACCACCATTCCAAGGCCTTCAATATCTACGCCGCGTGCCAAAACATCGCTTGCAATTAGAATATCAATTTCTCCAGCTTTAAATGCTTGTAAGCTTTTGTTACGCGCCTCTTGGTCCATATCACCATGCATAGCGCCAACAGAAAACTTATGGCGTGATAAAGACTGCTTCAATTCGTCAATGTCACGCTTGCGATTACAAAAAACCACAACATTTAGCTTCGGGTGCTCGCGCAAAATTTTACGCAACGCTTCGCGTTTGTTAATGTCATTAACCAATATCGCCGTTTGTTCGATCGATGCCTTACTTTTTTCGCCCTTAACCTCAACAGTTTTAGGCAGCATCATGTATTGTTCAACAAGTTTACGAATATCAGGTGTCATGGTCGCACTAAACAAAAGTGTCTGACGGGTTTTAGGCAAAACTGCCAAAATCTTATCAACATCAGGAATGAATCCCATGTCTAACATGCGGTCAGCTTCGTCAATTACCACGTGCTGCACGCCATACATAAGCAACTTCCCGCGATCCATAAAATCTAACAGTCGTCCTGGTGTTGCAATAATAATGTGATGCGGCTTTTTCAGCGCGCGTTCTTGTATGCCCATTGGGTCACCGCCAATTAGCAATACAGACTTTAAATTCTCTTCCGGGTCAAATCGCTTTAAGCTTTCCTGCACCTGAAACGCCAACTCTCTGGTGGGCTCTAAAATCAGTATGCTAGGATTTCTCGATTTTTGTGCTTTATCATTTTGAACATTGATTATCGGCAATAAAAATGCTGCCGTTTTACCCGTGCCTGTTTGCGCCATGCCAATAATATCTTGCCCACGCAATGCAATAGGAATTGCTTTTTGCTGAATGGGAGTAGGGGTCGTAAAGCCAATTTCAGCTAAGCGCTTAACAAGCACCTCACTTAATCCAGTTTCTTCAAAGGTCATGCGGTCAATATTCTAGATGATTTTATCAATGTAAGCACTATTTGTAAAAAGTCAAGAAATAGTATTACATTACAGCAATATTATGACGACTGTGTTGATCTCTGCCTATTACAAAAGTCATGAAGTGTATCATGGTCCGCATAGGACCACATCAAAGCACACCAGCTCTCACGCTTAATGACCACCCTTGCAAAATCAATCAGTTCATAGGTTGATAGCTCATTCCTACTTAGGAATTTTTGTGCAAGTGCCAATACATCGTTCGCGCACAAAACAGCGTCTGGTGCAAAACCCTGTGCAATTTGCAACACGAAGTCAGCAGTTTTTTTCAATAAATTTCTATGCTCTTCATGTTCCATAGTGCTTTGTGCAAGAATATTCTTAAAGTCTTCCGCCCTATGGGGAGCCATTTTTAACAGTTCAATAAACACAAGTCGGCTCCTGACTGAAAAGTGTAAAAATAAATCTATTTCATCAGTTGTAAGTGTATTTTGTCTGCACTTAATTGCATCAATCATGTCAGCAGTGATTCTGATATGTCTTGCATGTAATTCTATAATGGTGTCAAACTTTTCCTGTTCAAGAGCAATCAATGTGGCAATAACGCTGGGATTATTTCCCGCTATTTGTTTGATTTTTAGGCAATCTTCCAGGGCTAACAAGCCACCCATTGCTCGCATTCTTTCTACTGTTTCCGGAGCGATTTTTAAAAAATTTTCTTCTAATATGTGCAACCTAGGTGGGGAGCCTTCTTTGCGTGCAATAGCTCTATTGACGAAAAAATCCCCTTGAATACCTTTGGCAATTTTTAAAACCCTGTCTTTTATTGCTTCGCGAATTAGATGGTTATCTGTTGGTATGCCATTTTCATAAAGCATGAAATTTATTGATGCCACAAAATTATAAGCAGATTCTCTTGGCTGCTCGTCTTCTTCTTTACGTGGAGTAAATTCTTTCAAAGACTGTCTGCAAATCTCTGTGGTGTTAACATGCTTAGTTTTGAAAAATTCATCTTCGTCTTGTTCCGTATATTCCGTCATACCAACGGCTACACTTTTCATAAATCCAACCTTTTTTGGAGTTGTCATTCCATTCGCAGGGCTAGATACACCCATTTTCTTTAAAAGCGCTGCGTCAGGCCACTTACAATCAGTAGATGCTGTGTAAGCAGAGCCCGCAGAACTAATAACTACGAAACCACAAAAAACAATAAACTTCAAAACAGATAAATTCATCTTTGTTATATTATGTCAAATAAAATACAGCCTATAATTCTAAAATTCTTTTTAAGTCCATGTCAAAGTAATTTTCATCTCTAATGCTGATTGAATTGAATAATTATGGTTGCCTCAAGAAGCCACTTCCTACACGGAAACTTTGCTCGCTGAGCCATTAAAAAAACTCCACGAGAGTATTCTCCTGCGGAGTTTTGTTGATTTTTATTTAACTGAGTTTAAATTAATTAAATTATAGTACACTCCTTCGGCTTCAGCTTTTTCAATATTTGAATACGCCATAATCGCATTAACTGTTTCCTCTTTATTAGGAGCTCGCTTAAACCTTTGAGTGAATTGCTTACAAGCTTCTCCAGCTTCAAAATAAAGTCGATTGCGACGAGCTTCTGGAGTTTCATTAGCCGCTGCTATTTCGATCGGAGGTGCAGCATGTGGAGGATTGTGTAGTATTGGTGCTTCTGCATTATTAAAGTATCTTCCTCTTAGGAATATTTCATAAGCTTGTTGCCTATCAGGCCTTTGCTGTTCTTCTGCTCTCTCGCGCATATCTGCTGGGTTCTCTCTATCCCTTCCGATCGGAGGTGCAGCATGTGGAGGCATTGGTGCTCTAGCTCTAGCATCTTCTGCTTCAATTTGCCTTACGTATGCTTCATCAGCTTCATTTTGTAATCGCAGTCTTTCACGCCTTTGCGCCTCTTCCTCTTGAAGTTCTCGCGCTAACCTTTCGTCTGCGGTTTCTTGCCAACGGTCATAGCCATAAGCTGCTGCAGCTGGTTTTGCCTCATTATATTGTAGCGGATTTTTTATATCACGTTGTGCGCGCAGTGCTTCTTCAGCAGAAGGATATTGTCTTCCATAGCTATTATCTGCGGGTAGTTTTTGATCACCACTATAGGCCATTGGAGCTGGATAACCATATTCTTCTAAAAGTGCACCTACCCTGTTCTCTTTGAGAGCAACTGCAATTTTGAGGATCGCAGTAAACCCACCGTCTCTTTTAAAAATATTATTATATGCATGAAAAATTTTATTTTTTGTTATTGTATCTGCTGTTTCAAAATAGGAAAAAAGATCGAATATCACATAACGAGTCTGACCTTCTGTTGTATCGTTTACACGTTTTTGTATAATGGCTGACAGCTCTTCCACTGACCCAGCGCTATAGCCATTACTTGTAAACAGCAGGCAAATAAGTATTAATAGCTTTGAAAAACTGTTGTAAAAAGAAGTCCTATTCATTGCCATCACCAAAAAATCAAATATTGTATAACTATAATGAAGTAATATTTAATAATTTGTTAATATGCTAAATGTATTTATTTTTCAAGGACACTAAATAAGGAAGCCCAAAATTATATGAGCTTCCTTATAATAAACTAAAGTTAGATGTATCTGCCAATCATAGATGAAAAAAATGGTGGTAATCTTCTTATCACGTTTCCTGTGTCAAGGTTATAATCACTGTTAAGCCACTCACAAACATATCTTTCTGCCTGTCTTAGTCCTTTCTGAATGGCTGCTTGTTTTTTTGGTGTCGACGCTCGATCCAAAAGGACTTGTCTCTGATTATTGTCTAGAAGATTTGCGCCATAGCGAACCAGCATGGTTACACAATCATCGGCGTAGCCATAAGAACTATGGTATAAGATTGTTTCCCCATTGTTTCTTTCAGCAAATACATTTGCTCCACAATCTAACAGAAATTTTATAATTTCATTTTTACTAAAGTAAACAGCAGTCTCAAGGGGGGTCGTGTAATAGGGGTAATTAAAACACAAGGCTGAATTAACATCTGCTCCATTTGTTACACAATGCGCTGTCATTTCTAAGTCATTCGCTAAAATTGAGCAGGCTAAAAAGATTCTGCTATACGCTGGGTATTGATTGATAATATGTGGATTTTCTTTAAGGATTGCATACATTGTTATCTGATCAGCATGAGAAATCTCTGGGTCCATGCATCTCAAAAGGTCCTGTAATTGTGCATCACTATTAACTTGAGGCTGTTCAGTTTTGCTTTCGTCAAAATCCTCTGCCTCCATGGCGTTCAACGTAAGTTGCGTATGCGCAAGCATAAAACTCGCACATAATATCGCTTTAAATATATTTCTCATGAGCCCCACCTATTTTAAAGTTAACAACAGCTTTATTGCTGTTATTTGTACATATAGTAATCATTATTTTTATGTCAAGGTTTTTGGGTGTTTAATCGATTGCTAAAAGCACATTAACATTTGCTCCGTTTTCTAAACACTCCTGTGCCATTTCTAAATCGTTTAGGAGGATCGTGCAGACCACAAAACATGAGCAAGAAATGGATGCATATTTTTTGATAAGTCTATATTCCTTAGAAATAATGATGCTTGCCCCACTAGCTAGTCTGTGTTGGTTCAGACTCTCAGGATCACAAAAACGTCCTTCCCAAAATCAGTTGCCAAACTATTAATGGCAGAATCACCAGTCAGTCTGCCTTGCTCACGAAGAACATTATAACGTTGAAAAATCTCAGCTTTTGCAGCAGCGTCTATTTCAAAGAAACTAGCCATGCCAGAAATAAAGGGGTTTAGATTGCCAAAAGTATCAAATCTTTTTTTAAAAGCAGACACAGATCTTCTTGTGTTTGTACGCTATCCAAGGCATTTAACGTAGGTTGCGTATGTGCAAGAAGAAACCCTGCACATAATATTCCTTTAAATATATTTTTCATATGGCCACATTTAAGTTTTCAAAGAACTTTATTATTCTTATTTATATGGTATTGATAAATTTTTTTCATGTTAAGAACTTTTTGGATATTTTTATATTGAATACTTGTGATGCCATTTAAACTGAGCACAATATTCAGCAAATCTGGTGTTGCCAAAAATAGCGTAATCTATACGAAATAAAAACTCCACGGGAGCATTCTCCTGCAGAGTTTTGTTGATTTTATCTAGTAGAGTTTAAACTTAATTATCTGATTATATTGCTCATTACACTTCTTCAGCACTTTCTGGTAGTCGTGCATTTAGCCTACCATCTCTGTAATCAGTTGCCATTGTGGCAATGGCAGAATCGCTATCCCTATGCTGACTATAAAGCTCCTGATAAATACTAAAAAGTCGAGCTCTTGTTCCAGCTTCCCCTTCAAAGAAGTCAGCAAGGCCAGAAAATGTGGGTGATACTTCGCCAAAGTTATTGATTCTTTTTGCTTCTAAAAGCAAACCTAGTTGCTCTTCCGTCTCCGCAAAAGGTACTTCAGCAGCTGCTCTTTTCACGTCTGCCCGATGTATTGCCAACTGGCGTGCTTCTTTTGTTCTCCTTCGCACATCTTCTTGATATGCCTGGAATTCCCTATCTTCTGCTTCAATTTGTCTTATTAGTGCTGCGTTTGCGGCTTCTTCTTGTAATAGTTGTTCTTGAGCGGAAGTCGTAACATATCGTCTTATGCTGCTTCCTTCGTCATCAGAAAAAGAGTCTTTTTCTTCAGCGCTATAGCCATTGTTTGCAAGTAGCATGCATGTTAGCACTAATGCCTTTGAATAATTGCCATAAAAAGTAAATTTGTTCATTTGGTGCCTCATGAAAAGTTATTTTCAAGAGTATTGTGACCCGGCAGTTCTTAAAAAATAATTAATCATAAAATATAGATTAATTTTATGGAAAATAAAGGTGATTTAGATTTTTAACGCCTACAAGGAAACTTCGCCCACTGGGCCATTGAAATTTTTGGTTGGTTTGGAAGCCGAGTTTTGCTGTGAAACTCCACAAGAGTATTCCCTCGTGGAGTTCAATTGATGACAGTGTATTACCAACCCATCATATCTTGTAAGTAACCCAAGATTTTCCCATAGGAAATATCTTGTCCTTTTGCCAGTATATTCCTCATTAATACCTGCACACCTTCTGTTTGTGCTTTTAAAACTGGAGTTGCTGCCCGTCCAAATGCTTCAGCATATCTGTCCATGGTTTCAGCAGATGCTTTAACTAATTGATCTTTTTCTCTATTGAGATTCACTAACTCTCTTTCACAATCATCAATTTGTGCTTGCGAACCTGGATTTCTCCTTTGCTCATTATCTGCTTTATGCATGTCTCTCACACGACTTATATGTAAGATAGCTTTTTCCAATTCGTCAATACGAGCGGCATTTTCTTGTTGTAAATCATTCATAATTTGCAGATACGCCGCTTCAATTATTTGTTGTTCTGGATGGTTAAATTCTTCAAATTTTGTATCAGCTTGAGGAGCTGGTACTGCTGCAAGTGGCCTTACTGGGGCTTTCAAAGCAGGTGCTGGCGCAGCAACAGGATATTCGTATCCACGGCCATGTGCGTCTCTTGCGACTCCAAAATCCTGACCGAAATCAACATGTGGTGCTCTTCCAACTTCTTCTCTTGCTAGAAATTGCTGAAATAATCTGTCATTTTCTTCCTCTGCTATTCTTCTTGCTCTATCAGCTTCTCCTGCTGCTCTAGCTTCTTCTCTTCTTAAGAATGCCATGCGGTTTGCTGTTCCGCCCATCTCTCTTTCAGCTTCTTCTTCTGCTCGGATTTGCGCTTCTATTTCACAAATTCTACGGAATGCACCGGGATATTGATAACGGTCAATCGCTTCTTTTGCAGCGGCGTAATTTCTTCCTAAAATCTCTGCTCTCTCACGTTCTAACTTTTTAATAATAGGATTTTCAGATTCTATCCCGCGGGTCTGTCTAATGAATTTTCTCATTTGTTGTTCGTCTCGGCAATCATGGGCAATTGAAGTTAGGGCTTCTCGCCTGTCTCTCCTCTCTTCTTTTACAAACTTTTCAAAAATGCTGACTATACTTTCTTGACTTGCTGGATCTAAACGTTCAAAAGCGCGAATAAAGTCTGTAAATACTCTAGATGGTTGTCCATCAGGAGTTTGTATGCTTAGTTCATTGGCGTACGCAATCATTCGATCTGCATTAGTCTCTGCTGCTGCGCGAGCAGCTGGATATTGCTGCGCTGCTACCGCAGGCCTGTGCCAATCTAGACCAGGTGCTGCTACAGGTACTTCGACATCTGAATTATCACGAAGGAATTCATCTAGGCCATTTCTTTTTATATCATTTGCCATGCCTGCAATTGCGGAATCAATTCCATCTCTCTCTTTAAGTTTAGTGTATGCCTTAACAATTTTTTCCTTTGTAGCTGGATCTAATCGACCATATGTAGCTATAAAAGCATCGATAGTAGCGTTTCTTCCAGTATAAGAGCTGCCCTCGGCTTTTCTGTTTGCAAGGTTTAGCATCTCCTGTTCTACAGCTGCATTGGGATTGTGTGGAGGATAGTACGGAGCAGCTGCGGGCTTTCTGTGCCAATCTGCATCTGGATGTTCATACGCTCTAGCACCGATAGCTGCCACCTCAACGCCAAATTTTTTAGCAAATTCGCCGACGTTTTGGCCCCCATACTCAGTTGCAATAGTAGCAATAGCGGAATCATCACCATCTCTTTTTTTAAGTTTTTCATAAATCTTAACAAGAGTAGCTTTATCGTTGGGTGTTGAATTATCAAAAATTCTGGAGAATCTAATAAACGTTTCGGATGGTCCATACCGACCTATCTTCTTTTGCTCTATAAGATTTCGCATTTCTTGCTCTGCGCCGTAGCTTTGACTAATAAATATAGTACCTATAAGCAGTAATGCTCTACATAAAGTAAACGTGTTCATAAAAGACCTTTCAAATATTTAATAGTGGCCATAGTAAATTCTGAGTCTGAATATTTAATATTTTTAATTGTTGTTATTTTAACATAGGGAATATTAAAAGCAGGTTAATAATATAAAAATCTTAAAATATAGAATTATATATCCTATCTCAATATGTAAATCAAGATTGAAGCGCTTTTAACGCCTACACGGAAACTTTGCCCACTGGGCCATTAAATTATTACGGCTTACATATAATAGAGTGTCGTCAAAAATAGATGGCGCTGTTCGTTGCTGGGTTTTGGTTATGAAAACTCCACCTCGGGCGGCATTGTTAATTTTATCAACATCGCCACCATCTACTGGTTGAATACTTCCATTATCAAGGGCGTATCCACCACTGTTTCCATGGGCAATTAACACCACCGCCACAAAATCTGGCGCCACTACACACGGTTGTTTGTCAGCTGTTTGCACATCCAAATTTCCACCACTGGGTGCTTTGCAAAACACCGTTTTAGGGTCAATAGCAAGCGTTGGGTCTGTGTATATAAAACTAATCCGTGACGATGCTAAGTTCGGCTCCACCACATAGGTCATCCAATGATGGTTACCATCTTTCGCGGTTTTCTCATCAATCCCTAAGGTTTTATAGGGCACAAAACCGGCCTTTGTATCATTCGTGCAAACTGCCTGCGCTTCACCATTTGCACTTAACGCAGGGCAGGGCAATCGCTTGTTCATTAGCACATAGCCCGCTAACGATTCTACAATTTTTTCCTGGTGTGCATGCGTTACTTTCACCTGATGCCATTGCTGCAATTTGCCCAACAGCGGCATGCCCATATAGGCAACCACCCCCAATATACTTAGGGCAATTGCCACTTCAAGCAGGGCAAAAGCAGGGATGGTTTTATACGGTTGCAGCATCGTCTTCCACATCAGGATAATATGTGTCAGTAATGTATTTTTCTATGGCAGTTCTATGGGTAGCAAAAAAATCTGCATGTGGTGCTTCAACATTCTCTAGAACAAACTTAATTGCGCCTTCCCTAGAAGTAACAAGTCGTTTTGCATGAAAATTATTCAACAATTTTAAAAGTTTGGCCTGTGGTTCAATGATAGCTTCTAAGTTTGCTGCGTAGTCTCTAATCGCTGGAATGTCCTGTCTTAGAATTCGACTTCTCCATTCCATAAATGCAAGTTCTTTTTGTAAAATTTCATCTGCACGTTCATCGCTAATATATGTACCGCTTTCACTTAGCTCTTGAATCTCATCATAGCAAGCTAGCTGTGTTTGATACTCGCTATGTTCTGCAGTGAGAGCGTTGTGATGAATTTCTGCTTCATTTCGTTTTTCAGCAATCCATGCAAGTGTTCTTGTTGTTGTTTTATTCTTATGTCTATGAGATTTTGAAAGGCCAAGAGCAGGCCCAAATCCATGATTTCTGTTTATCTTTACTTTTGTAGTTTTCTCGCAGTGCTCAACATATTCTTTAGCTAATTTCTCAATATGCCTGCTTACATCCCAAGGAAGTGCCTCTATAATTACATTTTGTGGTGAAGTTGTGCTATTCGTAGTTCCTGCAGTTTGCCATGGCCACTCGTCAGCCTCAGCATTAGAAGTGCTCATATTTCGATCAACTGTGTCATCATCAGATAAATATTCAAATGCTCTCTGCATCATGGGATCATCATCAGCACCAAACACTTCCGTTTGAAAACTCACAAGAACAATAAATAAAATTGCGAATAACATGACGTTTTGCACGTTTTAAACCTATGACACAAGTGTAACTAGCATTTAATTAAATTTCATTTAAAATTTTTCTGGCCTTCCATGAAGTTTACATTTTTGATGTTTTGGATAAGGTTCTTATAGCATTTGCATTATTGTTTGTTATCATTGATAATCACCCGAATATTACATGTTATAATTGCGATGATGGTAACATCTTAACCAATAGGAACCGCGTATGATTCTTGATTTATCATCTTTTCAAAAAGCCATTGAAACATTAGAAGAAGCTTTGAATGCGTATCAACAAGGCAGTGAAAATGCGTTCATACGCGATGCCTGCATTCAACGTTTTGAATACACCTACGAAATTACACACAAAATGATCCGCAGGTATCTTGAGATGAACGAATCAACAGCAGCTGTTGTTGCTGATCTTAGCTTTCCTGGTCTTATTCGCTTGGCCTATGCGCGGGGGTTGCTGCACGAGGAATTTGTGCAATGGAAAGCATTCAGAGATGCCCGTAACACCACAAGCCACACCTATAATGAGGAAAAAGCTAAAGATATTTTCGAAAGCATTCCAAAATTTCTTGCTGAGGCAAAATTTCTTTATCATGAAATTCAACGCAGGCAGGATCTTGAAAAGTGACATCTCCCATCGATATTCGCTCCAATGATTTAAAAATTGTGCAGCAAATCTTGACGGATACCTTGTCCACAAATGCTAAGGTATGGGTGTTTGGCTCGCGCGCTACATGGAAAACAAAAAGGTCCTCTGACCTTGATTTAGCAATTGATGCGGGCAGAACTTTAACACGAAATGAGAATAGCGCTCTAGCCGATGCTTTCGATGAATCAGACCTTCCCTATAAAGTAGATGTTGTTGATATGCATAAGGTTAGCGATACCTTTAAAGCGATTATTGAGCGACAAATGGTGCCATTGGAATGGCAAAATTGATAGCAATTTCACTTAAAATTTTTCTGACTCATAAAAAGCATCCAGATGAAAGATCAGCTTTTCAAGTTTCTGTTTTTGCTGTGCTGCTGTTCTCCACTGCCTAACCGTCGCTAATTTTGAGCGTCTCTCATCGCTTCTAACAGCTTTCTTAATTGAATGCATCGCGTGGTTAATAGCTTTTATTTGTTCTTTCGTAGTTTCAAATGGTTCAATCCACACAGTGGCGCTGTATTCTTGCATTTGTGCATCAATTAAGTCAATTTGTGCTCCCAAAATTTCTGCTTGTTGGTGCACCCACGCTAATGATTTATCGGCATCAGAAGGCAACATACACAATTTGTTGTGCCGCAAAAGCTTCCACAATGCGCTGTCTGTTTTTAAATTCACCAGTATCGTTTCATCGCGAAACTTGTTGAATTCAACAGATGGTCTTCTAAGTAAGGAGGAGTCTTCATCTGAAGAAATTTCATTAAGTTCAGATGCGTGTAAACCCATGGTGGAAAGAATAGCGAAGTAAATTACATAAAGCATAATGGCCTGCATTATTTACGCGTTCCAAAGTTAGTATACGTAATTTTTTGTTAATATCATCTTAAAATCAGGTTTTTTATTTTTCCTAAAATGACTTGCGACTTTTTCGCATGCGTTACATACTATAAAAGTATAGCTAACCATTTTAAAGGGTAATTAATGAGCAACCTTCCAAAACCTCCTAAGCATTTATTAGCTGCTCTTATGTGCGGCAACTTGCTTGAGTATTTTGATTTTTTTATTTTTGCTCATTTCAGCTTCTTGTTAGCGCCGAAGTTTTATCCATCAATTAGCCCGGTACATGATGCCGTTATTAGCGGCCTCTTTTTTGCCATCGGCTTTTTAGCACGACCACTAGGCGGCTACATTTTTGGACACATGGCAGATCTTAAAGGCCGCCGGAAAAGCCTAATGTTTTCAGTTCTTGGCATGGCAATTCCAACGTTGTGTATTGGCTTGTTGCCCACCTATACTGAGGTCGGCATTGTAGCCCCCATTGCGCTTATTGCTTGTCGCATTATTCAGGGTATGTGCATGGGCGGAGAATTCACTAACGGTGGCATTCTTCTTATTGAAAGCTACGGATGGAAACGCGCTGGAACTGTTGCCGGACTTTATAATTCCTCAGCAGGCATGGGTAGCTTGCTAGCAATTGCTTGTGTGGCCATTGCAACGCGCCCTGGAATGCCCGATTGGTCTTGGAGAGCGCCCTTTATAATAGCAGCAGTCCTTGGTGTTATTGCTTTTTATCTGCGTAGCTTCGTCAAAGAAAGCCCTGTCTTTAGAACTGAACAAGCTATTCGTTCAGCTGAGGATTTTAAACTTCTAAGCTCTGAACATCGTAGGTTTGTTTGTCGCGCCTTTTGTGTAGGCGCTATTGCTGGGGTATTCATTTGGATTCCCCTTAGCTACACCTCATTTTACATGACCAAAGTTTTGAGCATCCCCCTACACATAGCAGCGAAAATGACTGTATTAGCGGTTATTGCCCATAACATTTTCACGGCAATATTTGGTTGGTTAAGTGACAAGGTTGGCATGCAACGCACCATGTTTGCTGCATGCATTACACAATTAATATGTATTTACCCAGCATTCATGTTATTGCATGAGCAACATTTCGCCCTATTCCAGCTAATCATGGTTTTGCCTGCAGCGCTTGCATACTCTGTAGTTCACCCCTTAAGTTCACTTAACGTACCTGTGCTTATTAGGGGCAGAGTATCGGGCTTTGCCTTTTCAGCAGGGCTTAGCATTTTTGCTGGCTTAACACCGCTAATCACCGGTACTCTTACTCAACTTATGGGCGGTAGTGCAACCGGAGTAATGATCTACACCGCAACTATAGGTTTTTTGGGCGGTATACTGCTTATTTTGTTGTTGAAAGAGCCCCCAACTGCGCAGAGTAAAAAACCTGATTTGCGCCTGGTTGCTTGATATTGAATGCATGGATCATGACGTCGCTTGCCCTCCGATGAAAAAAGCAGTGAGTGCGTCGTAATTTCCGCATACCTTCCCTGTCACCTAGTTACAACATTATATTTAAGTCATTAATTGAATCAATTAACCAATTATTAATCTCTGCTCTGTATAATGTGCCTATTGGGAGTTTTATTTAGGATATTAATGATGAAAGCATTTAAAAAAATTCTGTCTGGGTTGCTGGTCGCTTCTTTAGTTTGTGGTGCAGGGTTTGCTGCGGCTGACTCATCTAAGCGTAAGTCTAATCGCTCTGCGAAGCGCGCTGCAAAACGCGCTGCGGTAGCAGCGGCAGCTCCAGCTCCAGTAATGCATAATGGCAAGCCCGTTCCAGTAATGCATAACGGTAAGCCGGTTGCTTAACCTATAAAAGCCTGGAATAGGAAATCATGCGAGAGGTCGTCGAGTGTGCAATCACTGCGATCCCTTGTTATATATAGCTAAGACAATATAATACGATTGCATCAAATGGATCTCCGATCAGGTTGGATATGACGCTCTCTAACCCCTCAACTTAGTGTCGCCATGGCCCTTCTGCAGTTTCACCGCGGCTCAGACCGCGGTGTCCAGTTCTATGCCATCCGCTTTTTTCGTCATATTCACGAAAACGAGTATCCACCCATTAAGTCTTTTTTAATACAAAAAATATAAACTAAGTATAGTTTTTGAGATTCTAATATTTAATAGTGAGCATACTTTTTCGTCATTATTCCAAGTGTATTCAGGCAGTGCTGGCCATTTTCATGGTCACGCACATTGTTGCTGAACCCATGCCCCTTGCAAACCATAAAGACATTGCCATTTTTCGTGAAATGAAGAAGCAAGAAATTGCCACAAAAAAAGCAGAATTCAACACAAAGCTAGATGTTGTGGGAGCATTGGGTGTTTTAGAAAATGATCTTGCTGTTCACATAATCGACCCAATTACATTTTCTCGTTACGCCTTAGGCATGATGATTGGCAATGGCTACCCTGATGGTGTCACCACAGGCCTAAGAGCAAATCCTAATGAGCGTGCATACATAGAGCATATTATCAAAATGGCCTCAGCTCATAGTCGTGCCCTTAATTTTTCACCTGATCAAATATGGTCAGCGAATAATGATGCGAGATCGATCCCCGCACTTCGCGAACATATTGCCACTTTAAACAATTTATCACGAATAGCTCCTGCAGAACCTTCTTTTGAATATGCGCCACAACTTGGTGAGCGCTACCAAGACCTAGACTCTATGCTTCGTGAAATTTGCGCATCGTTTGCTGGTACTCCAGCAGAAGCGTTGATACGCCAAGCTCAAATAGATTTTGCTGATGTCAATACAAAACCTTTTCTTCTTACTTTTATATCGCTGTCTGAATTCGAGCAATCAGAAATTGTTGATGTATTTAATAAATATCAGACTGATGATGGCATAGATCTTGTAACCGCTTATCGTATTGTAGCTGCTTCTTGCACTAATAAGGATGAAGCTTGGCGTATTATTGAAAGCCATGTCCTTACCCCAGTTCAGCCTTTAATAGCTGCAATTCCTGCCGGACCCATCACTATGTTAGATCATACAGGTAGCACCCTTGCACAGCGTGATGCCATCAGGGCTTTTTTGGGTGCTCTTGAAGATCTTGGGTTTTCTGCGAATAAAAAAGAAATCTGTTTGAACGCTTTGTTCAGAACGCTTAATCTTCCTGCCGCAGCACATGCAATAGCGCCACCTATTCAAGCTTTGATTGAAGCAATTCCTTTAATGCCAAAAATTACTGATGTACTGGCAGCAACGCGCTTTACCCTAATACACTATCTCCCAATAAAAAACTGCTATGCTGCAATAAATCTGCTTGAACCAATCCAAAGAGACATTCATTATTGTGCACTTATTGAAAAAATAAGACGCATTAACTTTGATAAAGAAAGTGTGCAAATTAATGTTCTCAATCGTCAAAAAAATGTGATGATCGAAGGACTAATAGCAAGCAGATTAAAAGATTTTACCCCACCGAAAGAATTAATTTCTCCTGTTCCAGCTATAGCTCCTGTCCCTCCGGAAGTTATTGATTCTGTGCATGCTCTTGCTCCTTTGATTGCAGGTCCAAATCTTCATGAGCATATTGCTGAGTATGGTGAGCCACCAAATGCTGGTTTTCCAGCATCTGATGATTACCGATTTATTGACACCTGTTTGGCTTTCAATAATAGATTAGCCAATTTTTTAGCACGTCACTGCGTAGTCAATTATATTCCAGCAGCTAGCGATGCCCAAAGACAGCAAATTATACATACTGCTCGGCAAAAACTTGCTCAGCTGGACACTCATCATCTAGGAACACTGATTGAAAAGAAATGTGCAAAAATTGCTTTAATAGAAGGGGTTTTACATCAACTTTTAAGTAATCAACCAGCCTTACCTCCACCTCAATTATTGCTACATCATCAGGACACTGTGGCCAATAGAAACGCCATAGTTCAAGCTTTGGTAATAGATAGACTAGCAGAAATGGGATTAGATTTGGGTGATGATCCAGATACAGAAGACCAAATAAGACAAGCAGTAGAAGCAGAAATTCCCCAAGTTCTTCCTTTACCTGCTGTTGGACATGACTATAGCAACGTTCAAAATGTGATTGCATTAATAGACGCAATTCCTCCTCCAGAAACTCATGTTTTCACGAACATGGAAAAAATTAAAGAGATCCCTTCAGCAAATTGGGACGATAATTTACAAAATTGTGTTTTTGGTGATCATCCAGCATTACGTAGAAATGCAGCAGAATCAGAGCAAGCTTATTGGGCGCGTATTGGACTGTACTGTATTGGTGTCTACAATACAAAAATAAAACCGCACATCTTTCCTGATCACTTAGAGGCAACTTTTAATGCAGTTGGTGGTGCATTACCTCAGTTATTGCCTTTTACCACTCCAATGTTTGATGCACCAAATGACGCTAGTAATGTGTTCTCTTTTCATACCCCCGCTGGAGCACCCATCTTTGATCAAGCAGGGAATCTCTTAACTCAACAAAACATTCCTGCTGGTATGCAAGACAACGTATATGCACAACAAATATACGAATTTGATCTCACTAGAGCAAATCTAAATGCGGCAATTCCTCAGTTTAGAACAAATATCGCCAGAGCTTATGAGCGGGTCCATGCTTATGCCATAAAAACTTTAACAGAGCTTTTTGACACAGGCACAGCATTAGTTGATCCACAGGCAGGTCAAAATCTTGTACACAATTGGGTATTCCCTCATGGTTTTACACCAGAGAGGATAGAATTATGTAAAAAAACCCTGTTTATCTTTTCATACTTTGATCGTCCTGGTGGCAATTACGACGAAGATTATGCAGATATGCAAATGTTGATAGGGCGATTTGCCCATTGTCCTGATGGAAAAAAGACAGGAATAGAGAACATCGCATCAAGGGCTTTGACCGCATTAACTGGCCAAGTTTTAGCTGAAGCAGAAGATTTCGCTACTTTTGTAAACAATATAATTTTACGTACTTTTAAGAGCAATACTGTAGACGAACTGGCTGCTCATCAACATTATGAAAATGTGAGCATTGAAACCACTATAAAACACAGAAATCAAGCTTTCTGGAATATTCCTACAGCTATCGTACCTGCTTATATAGAGCATTATTTTGATTCAGATTATGCATTTGCATCTGTTATGCCCCCTGCTGGTCAGCGCCTTAGTCTTGCGCAAAAAATTGCGAATTATCAAAATATGGACCTACTGCTCCAATATTTTTACCAGCATATATATGTTGGGCCACATGAATTAGTGAATCAAATTTATCAATACTTGCATTCAGCTAATCAAGTCACTAGAGAAGAATTCTTTGATCATGTTCGTGCCATGTTAAAAACACGTCGTCCTTTTACTGATTGGAAAGATGAAGATTCAGAACTAGATTTTATAAGAGAACTAATGCAAGAACGTTATTGTTCTGCTGTTGATCCAGCTATGTTCACCAGAAGAGGCATTGAAATCATTCTATTTTATGCAGGGTATTTGGCTTGGAATGGCCCTCATCATGAACATCCGCTTATTGCAGATTGGCAAGAAAACCTAGATTGGTTACGTGCTTCTGATGCTGATGCTTACAGCAAAATTTATACCCATTAACCACTACATGGAATTTTGAAAAATTGTGGGGTACAATTTAAGGGAATTGGTTTTGGTTTAATACGGCATGAATTCCCCCTTCGCAGTTTCCCTACGACTTGATCGTAGGGTCCAGTCCTATGACATCCGGACATTACTCACTGGATTCCGCGATCAAGTCGCGGAAAAACTTGGTGGTAGTAGGCTCGTGACTCTCTTTCTAGTTTCACCGTGGCTAGACCACGGTGTCCAGTTTTATAATATCCGCAAGTATGGATCGCCACAGCCTTTCAGGCTTCGCGATGACGGTTCCTTCGTCTTTGCGAGCGCAGCGCGGCAATCCACACTTTTGTATAAATTCTACCCCATCAACCCCTTGACCCAAGGATTATAAACATATGTTTCCTCGCTTCTTCGCAGTTTTGATCGCTCTCTCAAGCCTTGCAGCGAACACCGTAAACGTGCAGCTTCTAGCACCTGAAAATCACCAAAAACAAAATGTTCCCTTTGTCCTGGTTTTTGACCTGCCCGAACACGCCCACATTTACGCCCCCGATAGCGAAGATTCCCCCACCAATATCGAATGGCATTTACCCAAAGGCGTCACCCTTGACCACATAAAATGGCCTCCCCTTCAAACTCTAAGCTTGCATGGCCACAAGTTCCAAGCATACGAGGGCAAAGTCCATGTCCACGGAACTTTCACGGCAAATGATTCCACCCATGATCTGAGCGCCATCAAAGCCAACATCAGCTATACTGTTTGTGACAAACTTTGCACTCCAGAAAAAACCACCACTGCGGTTAAACTTGTAACGCCTTCCCAATGGAACGCTTTGCCAAAACCCCACACCGAACTAGGCTTTTTTAGCTTTCACATGGCGCTGATGTTTTTATTCGCGCTAATCGGTGGCTTAATTTTGAACTTAATGCCCTGCGTTTTGCCCATTTTGTCTTTAAAAATCATGACCCTTACTCAACACGCACAGCCCAAAAAACTAAGGGCAAGCGGCCTATTTTTCACGGCCGGCACCGTTGTTAGTTTTTGGGCGCTGGCGGGATTATTACTAGCCTTTCGTGCCGCCGGACACCAAGTAGGGTGGGGCTTTCAGCTACAATCTCCAGCCGTTGTCACCGCACTTATTTTTGTATTTTTCGCTTTCGCTTTGAATCTATTTGGCGTGTTTGAAATAGGCACGTCATTTACTAAGCTATCAAGTAAAGGCGGAGATTCCTCAACCCCAATGGGCAGCTTTTTCCACGGAGTGCTCGCCTGCATTGTCGCCACCCCATGTTCAGCACCATTTATGGGCGCATCGGTTGGGTTTGCCTTAACTCAAAGTCCCTTTCACGGCTTTGCCATTTTTACAGGCCTTGCCCTTGGGTTATCCGCTCCATATTTATTAATCTGCTTAAACCCCAAAACCGCCAAATTCCTGCCAAAACCAGGCGGGTGGATGAACACCTTCAAAACCATTTTGGGCTTTGGCATGGCCGCGTCTGTACTGTGGCTCATGCATGTGCTGGCCGACCAGGTTTCTATGGCGGTATTTTTAAATGTGCTGGTGGCCCTTCTTGCCCTTAGCATTGCCGCGTGGATTTATGGATACTGGGGTGGGATTAATCGCGCGCCGTACTTGCGATTATTGGCAACTGTCTCAGCTTTAGCATTGAGTGGTGCTGCCTACCACTACGCTACCAAACCAACCAATGCCCTCACAGATCAATGGATTGCCTACAACCATACCATGGTTGAAAATTTACGCAAAAAATCCCCTGTGCTGATTGATTTCACAGCCAAATGGTGCATAACCTGCCAGGTTAATAAGCAAATGGTGCTGAACACTTCTAAAGCCCATCAATTGTTTAAAGACAAAAACGTCCAATTGGTCAAAGCCGACTGGACTACCTATGACGCATCTATCACCAAAGCCCTGGAACAATACGGCCGCAGCAGTGTGCCGTTGTATGTGTTGTTATATCCCAATGGACATCACAAAATCCTGCCGGAGCTGTTAACTTTTAGCATTCTAAAAGAAGCCTTGGCTGATTTAGGGTAGGGGGCTGATTATCCCACGGCCTAGACCGCGGGACCAACCAAACTTAATCAAATTTTCTTAACTGCCACAGCGCTAATTTATGGTAAAATTGGCCAACACCTTTAAGCGCACAATTGTATGAGCAATCACAAAAACCATCCCTACCATCTGGTTGACCCCAGCCCATGGCCGTTAGCATCGTCTCTTTCGGTGTTGGTTGTGGCTGTTGGGGCGGTTTTATTTATGCGTCATATTGACCATTGGGTGTTTATTGTTGGGCTGCTATTGCTTGCAGGGTGTTTTCTGGGTTGGTGGTTAGATGTTTTAAAAGAAGGCAACACAGCAGGTGTGCACACTCCAGCCGTGCAAAAAGGTTTGAAAATTGGCATGGTGTTGTTCATTGCATCAGAAGTCATGTTATTTGCAGCCTTCTTTTGGGGGTACTTTCATGCCAGCCTTAATGTGGCAAGCCATGCGGCATTTCAGTGGCCACCAAAGGGCATTGTCCCGTTTGATCCCATGCATTTGCCCTATTTGAACACGCTTATTTTGCTGCTTTCCGGCACAACCCTTACTTGGGCGCACCATGAATTGTTGCAAGGTCAATTTTCAAAGGTCACCAAAGCCTTATCAATTACAGTTGTGCTAGGGCTAATTTTTTCTGTGGTGCAAGGGGTTGAATATGCCCACGCCGCCTTTGGTTTGAAAGACGGCATTTATCCATCGAACTTTTACATGGCAACTGGCTTTCACGGGGCTCACGTTTTAATTGGCACCATCTTTTTATTCATATGCTTGTTACGTAACATGAAACGTGAATTTCAGCCTGACCATCACGTGGGTTTTGAAGCCGCTGCATGGTACTGGCATTTTGTAGATGTTGTCTGGTTATTCCTTTTTGTGGCTATTTATTGGTATGGGTATGCAAGCTAGATTTTTAATAAAGGTTAATTAAAAATCTTTCTAATCATAAGAATTTCGCCATTTTTACAATAAAAGTGGTAAAAAAGCTGCATATATCGCTATTTTTTCTAGTAAAGCTTCATAAACCCTCTTGACCGTCTAATAAAACCGCCATTATCATAAAACTGTAATTAACTTAAATTAGTCTAGGAGTGGGTTTCGTGAATAAAAGTGATTTAGTAACAAACGTCGCAAAAGCATCAGGTCTAACTAAGGCAGATGCAGAGCGCGCAATTGACGCAACTTTTCAAACAATTACAAAGTCTCTTAAAAAAGGTGACGATGTTCGTTTGATCGGTTTCGGTACATTTGCAACAGCTAACCGCAAAGCTACTGAGGGTCGTAATCCTCGTACTGGTGAGAAAATTAAGATTCCAGCAAAGCGTCTTCCAAAATTCCGTCCAGGAAAGCAATTGAAAGAAGCAGTTGAAAAATAAATTTCTTTTTGCTACAAAGAGGCATGGCCCAATTGGCCATGCCTTTTTTAAATGGGTGATTAGCTCAGCGGTAGAGCGTCTCGTTTACACCGAGAGGGTCGGAGGTTCAATCCCTTCATCACCCACCATTTTCCTTATCATCGCCATGTTGTTCCTGTCTGCCTGCGGGCGTAAGGGCAAACTTGAACCCGATGACAAAGACTTGTACCCTAGAACATATCCAATTTTCTCAGAAGAAACCTTGAAGTGAAGCTTTTCAAACTTTTCGTCTTTTTCTTAAGCCTTAACCTCCACATTTCCGCCGAATTCAAGCAACACAGCATTATTGTTGATGCACGCGCTGAAAAATTAGTCAGTAGCATTTTAGAGCGCTTGTGCAGATCCAGTAAGCTTTTGTTTGTGCCAAAAATCTATTTCGTTGTTGATAAAAGCATTAACGCCTTTGCAACCGATGAAGCGAAAATCTTCATTCACACCGGGCTTATTATCAAATTTAAAAATGTGAAGCAGCTAGCCGCCGTGCTTGCCCACGAGTTGGGACATATTACCGGTGGGCACATGCACCGCATGAACCATGAAATGAAAGGCGCTACAGCCGCTTCTGTCATAGGTACCTTATTAGGTGGTGCAGCAGCATTGGCAGGCGGGGGCATGGAAGCCCTTATAGGCGGTGCAATGTTGGGGCAGGGCGCTGCCATGGGTACATTTGCTAGCTTTTCCAGAACGCACGAGAAAGAAGCAGACGCAGCAGGCTTTCGCATGATGCAAGAAGCTGATCTTAGCACTGAAGGCTTTATTGAAACCTTCGAACTATTTAAAAAAATGAATACCTTCGGTGAAATTCCCTATCTGCAGACGCACCCTAGTGACCAAGACCGTATCAACGCCATTAAAGCATACCGCGAAAAAACCCCTGACCATGGCGCAATTCCCGCTGAATGGGAACAGGAATTCCAAATGGTTCAAGCTATTTTTATGGCAAATTTGAGCAAACCATCAGAGGTTGAGCGCTTCTACTATCGCAAAGATACCCCCGCCGCAAAGATTGCTAAGGTTATTATTTGCGCACGTAAAGGCCAATATGACCAGGCCCTTACCAAATTAAACGATCTTATTGAGCAAAGTCCCAATAATCCATATCTCTACGAAATGCGCGGTCAGTTTGCCTTTGAATCGGGTAATAGCGCTAATGCCGTGCGAGATTTGAAAAAGGCGGTTAGCCTAGCACCCGATGCCCTATCAATTCGCCTGCTCTGTGCCCAAGCTTTGTTTACAAGCTCATCTGACAATGCCCAAGAAGCATTGGATCAATTAAACCGCATCACCCAAGATGACCCCGATAACGTCATGGCCTGGCTGCTTAAGGTTGGAGCCCACCGCAAGCTGAATCAAGCAGGCCAAGCTGATCTTGCCCAAGCTGAGGCGGCAATGCGCATGGGCGATGCACGCCTGGCTGTTAGCCGTGCTAAACGCGCCCAAAAAAGCACCAATCCCAAAGTCAAAGAACAAGCAACAATGCTGTTAGATGATAACCGCTTAAGTGGCAAAGAAGACGATTAATTAATGCGTCGTCATATTTTAATCGTCTTTGCGAGCGCAGCGCGGCAATCCACACTTATCCTATGAAAT
>CAYUNR010000004.1:0-43993 GCA_964446295.1 uncultured Candidatus Finniella sp.
ACAGTTTTCCACAACAACCACAAAATCGTCTATTGAAGAAAGGAAAAAAATAGCTCCCCAGTGGCAATCAAAAACCGTCATTGAGTGCTGCTATTTTAATGACCCAGACTTTGTTAGGGCCCACCAAGAACTTATCAAGCCAATTTTGATTGAGGCAATGAAACATGGGGTTCCCAGAATCCTTTTTTCTGCCCATGGGTTGCCCCAGAAGGTTATCGATGGTGGTGATCCCTATCAGCGGCAAATAGAGGCAAGCGTTGCTGCTATAATGCAAGATTTTGATGGTGCTGATTTTGTCGTTTGTTATCAAAGCAAAGTGGGAAGGCTCAAATGGTTGACCCCAACCACAGAAGATGAGCTTAAAAAGGCAGGGTCACAATCCACACCCGTGGTGGTTGTTCCGATATCTTTTGTTTCAGAGCATTCAGAAACTCTGGTTGAACTTGATATTGATTATGCAAAAAAAGCAAAAACCTGGGGGGTTCCTTTTTACGGACGGGTCCCAGCTTTGGGGGATAACCCCTCATATATAAAATGCTTGGAAAATTCTGTGCGACGACTGGTTGCAGAAAAAATCACCCCGGAACCAGATTGCTCAGCTGGCTTGTGTCGGTCGACCCAAGCGGAGTGTTGGCAGCAATAAGCTGGGGATTTTCCTGATGAGTTGCTCTCGCCAGAAGCTCTAATAACGAGCGCGTTTCTGGTTGAGTTGCTTTTAACTCTGCCAAGATTTGGGATAGGGTTTTATTCTCCCATCCACCGATAAGCTTTAAAAGGGCAGGAGAAGGACTGTGAGGCTCTAATGTAAGAAGAAATTCACCTAACTGGCGAATAGCTTGATAAACGCCAGCTCGGTCATCTATTGTTTGTTTTTTAGGGTCATCTTCCTTATTAGATTCAGTTTTTTCTTCGTCTGATAATGCTAAGTTTGTGCTGGATATTGTTTCTCTGTTAATTTTTTCATCAGGAACTTTTTTGCACAAACTATATAATCCCTTTAGTTCTTCCAAATGACTAATTAATCCATCAAAGCGAGGGCCTTCATTCCCAATTGCATCGTTTACAAAGTCATCAATGCTTTTTAGATTTTGTATGCATGCTTCAAGCAGAAAAACTTTTTCCTCTCCTTTTTCTTTATTTACTTCAGAAAGAGCATTTCGAATTCTGTCTATGGTAATCAGGCCGTTTGTCAAAGATTTTTGATAAGTGTCGGCAGCAGATCCTCCTCTTTTTGCTGTTTTTTCTAGATTGTCAGCTTCATAACATTTTGCAAGATTGGGTGGCTGACTGAAAATTGGGGAGAGTTCATTAAGTGGCTCAAGGAGTATTGTTTCACTGGCTAACCTTATAAAAGATTCAAGGATGTTTGTGCGAAATTCTTGATCTGGATCTTCGGTTTTTTGTGGATGAAGATCTTTCCAAAAAGTTTTAATAAATGTTAACAGCACAGCTGAGTCCTGCGAAAAATTAGCTACACCATATAGGTGGAGTCTTGCTTCTAAAAGCCATGTTAAGAGCTGTAAATCTTTTGTTTTTGTTTGCAGGGTGCTTGTCGACAAGCGTTCTACTTCTTGCCAATTTGCGTGCTTTAGATCTCCCTCCCAACTTTCTCGATGCATGCCGTCATTTTCTTCACGTCGTGCATCACGAATTTTTACATAAATAGGATCATAGCGTAGCCACTCGCCAACACCATTATTTGTGCTTATGGGGGTTAATAATGCATTAGAAAAGGTTGAGGTTTGCGCTGGGATATCGCTCATTGCTCCCCCGTTTCTTCTTTCTTTTTTTCTTCTAGATTTTTCTCTTGTTCACCAGAAGTATCTTCATTTTTTGGATTTTCTTCTTTTGTGTCTTTTTTTGTTTCAGAAAGAAAAAAACCAAAATCAGTTGATTCAATTGTTCCGTCGGTTAAAACTGGTTTATCTTTTATTTCTTTTATTTTTTCTGGCAAATCAGGGGCAGATGTTGGAAATATTGGCAGGGTGATTATCTTGGGTGGCCCTTTTGGTTTACTGGACGAGTCAACCAGACTTATAGAGTTGTACACTGTTGTGAAAGTTTGATCACTCATCGGGATACTGAACTTTAGAACATAAGGATTTGGTTCTGAAATTTTAGAAAAAGAACCCTTAGGAGCAAGGTGATCACGAATTAACCATAACAGTGCCCACTGATTATCATAAACAAATTCAGCAGTAGCCCCTTCAACTTTAAGAGACGATTGTCCAGAATCTGATTGTGGTTTTGGTGAGGCCCCTGTATCTACCCATTTAAAACCAATCGTTACAGGAGTACCAAAAGTCCAGTTTCCTTTGCCTTCCAATTTTTTGTCTTGCTTATCAATAGTGGTTATTTCATCTGTTTTTATGTACCAGTCAAGAATGTTAATGCCACCGTTTTCTTTGTCTTGAGCAACTCTAAAGTTAACTTTTATATTAAAATTTGGTTTGTCGGCACTTGGGTCCTTAAGATAGACATTAAGAAATTGACGAACATCTTCCATGGACAGTAAGAATTGTACAACTTCCTTCATGTCTGGACCAATTTGATATAATTGATCAAGAACAGCCTTGGTGGAATCACCACACTCTTTGAACATGTCAAAAAATTCACGAATGTCTTCTGGGTTTGCTTCACCATTATTTTTTTCAAGTTTTGCACCGACAAACGGAAACTTTCCTTTTAGATTTTTATTGAAAAATAGAAGTAATTTTTCATAATTTTCAATAGCATATTGGCGCTGTAAAACTTCGGATCGCGATAAAGCTTTCACTTTAATTTCTCGCAAAATTTCAAGTAAATAATCTCCTGAAACCTCATTTAATTCTCTTAGTTTTAGACCCGAAAGCATATCTTTATAGTTACTTACATTAAGGGTTTTTAGAATGAAGTTTTCAAGTTGTGCAAGGGAATTGTTTGGTTGTTTTTTGCTGTAAGCCTCAACTTGATCTGTCAGTCTTATCCATTTCTCAACTAAAGCTTCATCTCGATCTTCTGCCCCATCAAACGCAGGTGTTTTTAATAGTTCTACAATCGGTTTGGCAAAATCATTTATTGCAGATATTAGTAGATCTCTTTGAATAACCGTGTAGTGCTTTAAGTCATTAGTATCGCGAACTGCAAAAGCACTAACAGATGCTCCCGGTTTTCCGTCCCACCAATCAAAGTCATCATGCTTCATTTTGTAAAGCTGATGTTGCTTAATGTAAGTATCAATTTGCATAAGAAGCCATTGTGATTGGCTACAAAGCAAATTACGAAGATCTATGTAGGCTTTGCTTACATCATCTTGTTTTAAAACCTCTAATAATTTTCCAAGTGGATCAACAACAGCTTTAAAGTCATTTATTTGAGCTCGTAACATGCGCTCAGCACCTGTGCCTGGCTTTATGTCTTTTGGAGTGTCAATGAATGTTTGTGCTTTACCAAGGGTTGCCATTAAAACTTCTTGCAGATTTATTCTTGCGGCTATTTTTATGTTTTCTTGGACAGACATTGGATATGCAAGCAAATCTTTGCTAATGAATGCATCAAAATCTTTCATCATATTAAAAGCTGCTTGAACCAAGATTGAATCCCAATAAACAAGTTTTCCTGCTGGAATTTTCGTTGTGAGAGGTTTTCCGGATGGAGCCCCCATAAAACTGAGCTTAAACAAAGAAGTTAGATGCTTTTCCAGTGTTAATAATCCATGAGAAGGGTGAAGCGCCTTCTGGTTAAGGCCTTTATCCACCAAAGAATCATTAATAGCCATCAAGAAATTTTTAAATCGATTGAATCCAATAGCCGTTTGATCAACTAAATACTGAGTGACATCGCGACCAAAAAGTGGAGACATATCTATGTGGTCAAGGATTTTATCAAATTCTTTCCCTGGTACGAAAGTTTTTCCATCCATCCATGTTGAGCCCAATTCGCCCAAAGAAGGTGCGGTTAGTGACAAATCTCCCACAGCTCTTCGAAGACTTGTAAGATCAGGAAGGTGTTTTTCATTTTGGCTTTGTGTTTGATTAACTAAGGTCTGAATACGAGACACTAGCGTTTGCGAATCATTTTTAGAAAATAGAGCATTTAAAAAATTTTCATATATAATTGACAAAGTTTGTCTTGCCATTTGTTGATAGGGCTTAAGGTCAATTAAAGGATAGGATGACTCATTTAGAACTTTTCGGAAGCTGGCATATTGTCCCACAAAACTTTCAGGTAAATGAGAATTAAAGGTGTACACAATTAAACTATCAAGGTCACGCGCATCGGGTGCACTTTTTAAGTTGTTAAATTTAAATAACATATCATTAAGTTCGCACAATCCCTCGACATATTTTTTTAAAAGCATGTACTCACTTGATACTAGAGGATTAAGAAGAGCTGCCAATGAGGTTGATCTGTCACTTGCTGTTGGTCGTAATTGTAGAAGTTCTCTTGCTTTCATTAGTAAATCAACATAAATGGTACGAATTACTATTTCCTGGTAAGCAACTTGTAACCCCGCATGAAGATCTTTATGCAGAGGACTAAACCAGGATGCAGGAACGATAGCAGAAATGAATTCAGTCTGTTGAAGCTCTTGCATCATATCAAGCAATTGACGTGCGTAAGTGTCAAATAAAGATGCTGAATGACCAGGTTCATCAATTTTTAAATGCTGCATGTCTCTTAAAAGACCGCTCATTTTTGATAGAACGGGTAAAATACGTTCTTTTTTTTCTCCAAAAGTATCGTATGCATTAAATAGTCCGTAAGTTCCAAGTAGAGTGAAACATATGGTTGTGTTTCGAATAATATTTACGCCACGATTCAAGGTAGCAACTTTTCCCGTTAACGGTTTAGCAATTCCTATCTCAGAGAATATTTTACCTTGAAATAAATCTCGTAAAAATACAGGGGATATCGACGTGTTAGTGTGTGCTTCTAATGATAGATCAGAAGAGGATTCGTTTAGAAATGGTAGGGATGACTCACTAATCCCGCTGTTGCCTGTGAAATATATACCACGCAATATTGGAGCTTCATGTGTAGCACTGGCATGAAAAATACGATTTATATACCCGCTAAGATTTTCTTTAATTGTTAAAAGCTCTTTAGAAAAAACAAATAGCCCATCAGCGTTGCTAGGATCTATGTTTGAGCTTAATAGCTCAGTGCGTGCTTCATCTATTTTTTCATCAAGATACTGAAATGCTTCATTGATCCAGTTTTGTGAATACATATATTGCAGATTATATGGACTTGACCATCCCAATATATTTCCTTGATTTTTAACTGGTAATTCTTGCGCAAAATTTTGAAAACCTGGAATTGCATCACAGTATGTAATAACAACATAAATAGGCAGCTGCAAGCGCAAGCTTGTTTGTGCCCTGCTGATAGTGTGTAGCATAGTGTTTGCACGGGCTTGTAAGGCATCTGGTGATAGTTTTTCTTTGCCATAAAGATCTTTAGCGCTTATACACAATACAATACCATTCAAAGGTCTAGAGGCCCTATATCGTGCAAGCAGAATCAGAAGATTGCGCCAGGTGATTGTATCTGTATCTGTTTCTGGATTATTCAAGAATAATCGACCCGCTACATCTATAAGTACGCCACGGCTGAAAAATTTCCAACGAATAGGGGGATTAGGTTCATGCAGACTAAAATCTGGGCTACTGTGAGGTTCGTGCAATTGAGTATGATTCACAAGTGTTGATTTTCCAGAGTTTTTTGAACCTAAAACGATATACCATGGTAGTTTGTATAAAGCATGTTCCCCAAAATTTTTCTTTAAAAACTCAAGGCCCTTTAGAAAAATCTGGCTAATAGAATTAACTTGTATCCAACCCTGTTTTACCAAAAAAGAAGTGATGATTCCACCGAGCGGCGGAAGAGAAAAATTTCGTTTTAAAAACGATTTTTTTTCATTAAGACTGATTTTTTTATCTTTTCTAACGCTCATGTTAATTATTAAAATACATATCAGCATGACCATTAAGCCAAAAAATATTAACAAAAAAATGAGACTGGGCAGATTATTTGTTTGGTTTTGCACAAATTGAATAAAATCAGTAAAACTGCTAGGAGCGATTGGAGCCATTTAAACTACCGGTCCTTGCTTTGTAAGATGAAAAATGCTTTCTAGTACTTCGTGAAGATCTTGTGAGATAAGCATCCAAATTCCATAGCTTACAAATAGATAGATAAGTAGAACACTAAGGGCCGTTAAGGACCAAGCTCTTAGGTCAGGAAGCCCTTTTGTTGGTGCGTCCGTGAAAACAAAACTCAAAGAATCTTCCAGTATATAAGCGCGATCTCCTTGCATTAGTGTTGTTGATCGATGATATATAAAGCTAAAAAGCTGCTGCTTATATGATAGAATTTGTGAGTTTCCTTGGGTACGGAATTTTCCTTGAAAACCTAATGAAAGACACAGAAGATACAGCCTTGCTAGCTCGCGCTGGAGAGGATCATTAGTTCTTAAAAGGCTTTCTATTTGAGAAAAAATTCTTTCTCCAGCAACTTGAGTTTGAAAAATTTTAGTTTCAAGGCAGTTTTGCCTCCAATAATTTGCTCCGTGCCAAGTTTGATTTATCATCACTTCATCAGCCATTGCAACAAATATGTATTGGGCCTCTTGAATAAAAAGAGAGCTTGGTCCAACAGCAATCCGATGAAATCTTTCGCGCTGTTTATCAAAGAATGTCGTAAAGCGTTCTTGCAATGCCAACACAGGACCCGAAACGGTAATTGTCATGTCATCATCTGTTTGTTCATCTCTTGCAATTGCCGAAGCAGAAGAGCTCCTTAAGGCCACTTCTTTAATGCGCAAAAGCTCATAGTAAAATACGTCAAACTCTTCGCTTATAATGCCATGATGAGAAAAACTTACTGTTTTCATGGGGAATCATTCTGACGAACAAAAAGGGTAATATCTAAAGGACGTTTATCTGAAGTGTCTCCTGGATTAAAGATATTTAAATTTTTCCTTGATCTAACAAATTCATCATCTTTTTTAATCACAAAAAGAAGTGTGCCAGGATTAGGAATAAGGTCTTCTAATTCATCGTCCTTGATTGATGTTCTTATTGCACCTGAAATTCGTCGCGTGCTCACGACATCTATTTTTTCATCCGAAGTAATGATAGATTCTTGAACCCAATCATACATTTGATTTTCACTCATGCCCGGGGGGCAACGAAACCCTATATATAGATCGCCATTTGTGTAAGATGGCTGTAAGTGAAGATAAAAAAGCCTGTCTTGTTGATGAAAGGGAATGCTTAGATAGCGCTGTTGTATGGAAGAAATTGTTTTTTCAAAAATATTTAAAAAATATTCTATACTATTCCCTGGATTGAAGGGGTCATATGTTGGGAGGATACCAGGAATTTGGCTTGTTTGCAGTGGTAGCAGATTAGCTGCAATGTTAAGTAAATGATCAAAAAGTCTTTCGGGGTGTAATTTTTCAACCCCAGTTAATGGTTCAAGGATGCATAGGCATGAAATGAGTGGCCTCAACGTTGCTTGTGTCTCTCGGAGTATAGGGCCTGAAGTAGTCTGCTGTGATTTGTTTATCAAGTATGCAGCCTTTTGTCGAATGTTTAGAACTATTTCTGCCAACCTTTTTCTAATTGGGTGCCCAGCTAAAATTGATAATGAAGCGGAAAGGAAAGGTTTTAGGGAGAATTGTTTTCCATCAAACATGAGTTTTATTAATGGAAAACCTGTACATTCGCTAGGAACTGTTTCTGGATTTAAAAATAGTTTTGGCCGCAAAATTGGCAAATTGATAACATTATCAGAACTATTTTCATCAACAATATTGCTGTATTCGATAGAATCGTAACGTTTCTTGTTGTTGCTTGTTTGATGCAGACATAAGCAAAGTGTGATTTCGGCTGAGCTTTTTAAAGCTAGGTCCGCAAGATTGTACCTGAGGTTAAGTGGATGCTCTTCATTTAGTGTGTTTTCTGAACCGTGTAAAATAGTTGTGCCATCAGGAAGAATCGCCAAAAGTTGGGAAATTTCTACAATACCTTGTGCTAAAAGATTTTGATCAATTTCTAACTCTAATATGCCCCATCCTGTGTATGCGCTACTTAAACCCGCAGTATAAAGTAACTGCTCTAAGCGTTGCTCACTGTATTGAAAGTGCTGAGGACTTAACAGCATTCCCTCGTGCCACTGCACTTTATAAACATTAGAAAGCATAGTTTGGGACATAGTGCTTTAATAAGAGTATTTTAATAAAATTATGCGAACTTTTGTAGCGAATGGCAAGAAATTCCTTTAAAAGAAAGTTATTGCTCTGAAAAACTTAGGTGCTTTTCTGTTTTGCAATAGAATCTGCTTACTAAAATAACGTTTTTATTTGACTGTTGGCTTAAAATTTCTTATTGTGGTCACACCTTTGGAAGGGTGGCCGAGTGGTTAAAGGCAGCAGACTGTAAATCTGCCGACGGATGTCTACGTAGGTTCGAACCCTACCCCTTCCACCATTTTTATTGCAAAATCTCTAAAAGCTTATCTAGCTGCGATAAATTTTTAAAATGGATCGTGAGTGCCCCAGCTTCTCCTTTAATAGCTAAATTTACTTTCATATCTAGAGTTTCACTTAATTGCGATGTTATGGACTCTATGTCAGAGTCATTCGGGCTTGAAAATTCTTTAGCGGTTTTTTGTTCAGGTAATTTAAGTTTTTTTTGTTTTTTAACTAGCTGCTCAGTATCACGTACGCTAAGTTTTTCTTGTAAAATTTGCTCAACTAACTCATCAGGGTTATCTGAAGTAATGATTGCCCGTGCATGACCAGCGCTTAATTTGTTTTCTCTGATTAGCGCTTTTATTTGTGGGGACAAGGCACTTAGACGCATCATATTAGCTACATAGCTTCGACTCTTGCCTATGCTGCTAGCGATTTGCTCCTGTGTTAGATTGAATTCACCCTGTAACCTTTTTATAGCTTCACTTTCTTCAACAGGATTAAGATCATGTCGTTGGAGGTTTTCTATAAGTCCTATTTCCAATGCTTCTTGGTCATTGCAGTTAATAATAACAACTGGCACTCGTTCCAGGTTTGCAAGCTTTGCTGCTCTCCACCTTCTTTCTCCGGCGATTATTTCAAAGCGACCAGCTTGAATTTGCCTAATGAGTAGAGGCTGCAATATTCCTTTTCGTTGAACAGATAAAACTAAATCTGACAATTCTTCTTGAGAAAATTCTTGGCGTGGCTGATTACGCCCAGCTTGAATTGAAGTTACATCAATAGACTGTGGTGTCTGCTGTGCATGTGGAATATTTACTTCGCCTAATAATGCTGCGAGACCTTTTCCGAGATTTGGTCTAGTGGGTATCATTTCTATGCCGCCTTTTGTGTGTGTATGCGTTGTAGCAGTTCTTTTGTTGCATCCATGTATGATATGGCGCCGGTGCTTTTTACATCGTATAAAATAATTGGCTTTCCGTGTGATGGTGCTTCAGCAATCTTAACATTCCTTGGAATTACTGCCGTGAACACATTTTGCTGAAAATGAAAGCGAATATCGTTTGCAATTTGCTGGTTGAGCGTGCTTCGCTTGTCATACATAGTTAAAAGAATTCCCAGTAATTGTAAATTAGGATTTAGCCCTCCTTGAATTCGCTGAATGATCTGCATAATGTGAGTTATTCCTTCTAATGCATAGTATTCGCACTGCATAGGAATAATTATATGTGTGCTTGCGGTTAGCGCATTGACCGTAAGAAGCCCTAAAGAAGGTGGGCAATCAATAAGAATATAGTCGTATTTTTCTTTGAGCTCCAAAATCTTATGATGCAAAACAAATTCTCGATTTTGTATCTGTAGTAGCTCAATATCTGCTGCAGCTAAATCCATATTTGCACTAATTAAATCTAGGTGAGGAATGTAAGTGCTCTGAATTGGATTGCCTGATTGACCAGCCATCCAATCATAAGAGCCAAAACCTTTTTTGCTTCCGTTTACTCCTGAAGTGCTATTCCCTTGTGGGTCAAAATCTATAAGCAAAGTTTTGAATTGAGAGGCTGCAATGATGGTTGCCATATTTACAGCTGTAGTTGTTTTGCCAACCCCTCCCTTTTGATTTCCGAACATAATAATTTTTGCTGTCATTTTTTACCCACATTCCAAACTTTTATGATGAAACCATTTGCATGAATTGTATTTTGAGTGAGTTCATATTGAAAATTCCAATTATTCTTTGCGTCGGCAATTTCTTTTTCTATTTTTTCACCCTTTAAGAATATTCCGCGAGCATCTGTTGTTTCACGTGAAACAAATACCATTGCCTCTAGTAAATTATTTAAAGATGAAAAAGCTCGACTTGTCACGACTGTTGCATTGTGTATTTTTACATCTTTCCATCCACACTCATGAATGGTTACAGGTAGCTTGTATAGATTTTTTATATGCTTCAGAAATACATTTTTTTTGCTGGTCGGTTCAATCAGATGCACATTACTAGCTCCATCTATTGCCAAGATCATTCCTGGTAATCCTGCACCGCTTCCTATGTCCATTATAATGTCTTTGCTGTAGTCCACGAATGAGGATAGTTGCAAGGAATCAAGTATATGACGACTATGAATATTTTTTATCGTATCGTCATGTATTAGATTTATTGATTTGTTCCACTTTACTAATTCGGCGATAAACGGCAAAAATATTTCAGGACTCATATTAGATTTTTCTAAAAAAGAGAGACACTTTATTTATCCATCAATCTTATGAATCAATTTCCTTTTTGTCTATAGTGTATTTTTTATTGCAGTACTCGCAAATAACAACTATTTCTCTATCTGGGTTCTGATCGTCAAGGTTTTTAACAATGCTAACAATTTTTTCGCGGTTACAACTGCACTTAAAAGTTAGATGTGTTTCACGTGAAACAATTGGGGTCAGACTTCCAAAAACTAAATTTATGAATTTTTCCATTGGCAGGTCAGAATTTAGCAATTCACCATGTTTTACTGTTGATGCAAGGCAAGACGCTTCTAGCCATACGTCGTTTTCTTCAGCGCTATCTGTATCTCTGGTCGTTGGAATGCGTTGCAAAATCAAGGCAGCACTTGAGATATTTTTTTCTTCAGCAGCGCTGCACAGCATAACAATCGTCGGAATTTGTTGAGACTGAATAAAATAGTGCTGAAAACATTCCTGTAAATTTGAAGCGCTCAGTTCTATGATGGTCTGGTAATGCTGGTTTTCAAAATCAATTGTGAAAACTAACATGCCTTTTTGACCAAAAAGTTGAGGCACTGATAGTTCTTCAAGGTCTGGTTCGGATGCTGAATCAAGAGTTGCGCAGCACCTGAAAGAATCGCAATTCATTGAGTTAACAAGAGCCAACTTAACAGGAGATGTGCCTGTTAATTGCATGGTCGCTTGCGTGTCTGACTTTATGTCCATTGTGAAGCACTGCGAGATCGCTGTCATTTCAGCCAAAATTTTGTTTATTTTTTTAGGATAGTTATGATTTTTTAGCGCTTCAGTTGTCGAATGGCTTAATCTGCAAAAATGTCCTTTTAAAGTGCCATTGTTTAAATAGAACGATAAACATTTGTCTGTGTTCATTTAATTTCACATTATCTAGATGTGCCCAAACATATCAAATGTCTATTGATTAATCTAGTGCTAATACTTTACTTGTTATGAAGGGCTGAAGCATCTTGAGCTGCTATCACAAAGCCACGCATTAAACGCGAATATGTGCCTGAGTATAAAAGAAACAATCTGTTTTTTCTGTAAAATTCATAAAAAAAACGTGAAGTCGAAATTCTCTTTTTGCCAGCATTGAATAACTCTGCTTGTTGATCGTGTAATCTTGCTCTAAATGTCAGTAATGGGTATGTTATGGCAGTTTGGGCACAGGTAATTATGGCGCCCATCTGGAGAGATTCATAAAAACTGGGAGTTTCGCCCTTTACTATTAAAGGGCTTATATAATTCTTTAGTGCTAAAAAAGTGCCGACATGCACAAAGCTGGTTTGAAAGGTTAGTGTTCCTCCTGTAAAAAGCCATTCTCTACTTTTCCAAAACTGTGCCCAGTTAATTTTTGTATCAAAGAACGGAATGTCTCTTTTATTTAAAAGGCACACTTTTATGCGTTCAAAGGGATTCATGCAGATCACATCGCTCCCAGCTATAATGGCCGTTGCACATAACTGAGGAATTAATGGGTATTCCTTTGATAAGTCAGGCATTAACACTTTTGCTTGAGGTGTAACCGTCAAATACAGAGAATAAATTACCTGTGATCTGAGAAATGTTTCTGCGCTATGAATGCTTAAAAGACCAATGTAAGGAATTTTCTTGTTAAACAAATCATGAGCTATGTTTTTGTAAGATGATCCAGTGACTTGCCGAAGAATAGTCGGTATGTCAAAAGCAAGAGATAAGCAGGCTCGTTTGGTGCTTTGAGTAAAATTTTCAAGAAAAACTTGATAATTTCTTGGTTTGCTGATGGTGCTGCTAGTTGCGCAGCTCGGTTCTTCAGTGTCAATATTTGTATTATCAGAATTTTTTGAGTGAGCTTTTATGCAAAAAACTAAAATACACAAAGCAAATTTAAGAAGCAAAATTAAGTTCTCGCTTGTTATTTTTGATCTCTGAATTTTATTATTAATGAAAATAAGTACAACATCAACTTTCTGTGTGCTATATCTTTTATCATTGTGAACAAACTTCGTTTCATTAATACGCTTCTTGTGCGATACTTTTTCATGAAGATATTGTTCTGAAGCCGCATCGAAGATGTATTTTATCTAAATTTATTTTATTAAAGAGAAAATGATAACAGAAACATCATCACTTACAGATCGTATTGTTCAGTTCCTGGGTCGTGACAATATAGCAAGAACATCACAATACATAGTCATGGCGCTTGTCCTTTGCTCATGTGTTGCAACACTTTGGGTTATGCGTCTCGGATCAGGTGTTTTAAGAGCAACAGCCGTGCTTCCCTATCTCTATATCAATCTTGGCTTGCTTGTATTAATGGCTATTTTTATTATTCGGCGTGTCATTATTTTATGGTTAGATCGTAAACGAGGAATTCGTGGCACCAAGTTACATCTTCATTTAGTTATGGTTTTAGCCATAACCTGTCTTCTTCCTGCTGTTGGTATTTCTGTGTTCTCTACTTTCTTTTTTAATTCATCGATAAAATCACTTTTTACAGAGCCCTTTAAAACCACTATTAATGCTGCAACAGAAATCGCTGAAAACTACATTAAGGAAAACCAAAAAACTATTCGTATTGATGGAATGAGTATGGTTATGCAGCTACGCCCTGTTGCTTCAATGCTTATTCAAAACACTGAAGATTTCAATCTTCTTTTAACTCAGCACTCAGAGCAACGAGGTCTGAATGAGGTTCTTGTTTTTGATGGGCAGCTTAACATTATTGCAAAATCATATTTTACCTTTGCATTGGCATTTGAAAATATAACCTTGCAAGACTTAGCAAAAGCAAAAGAAGGTGAAATTGTTCTATTTACTCACAAAGACAAGGTTCGTGCACTAATGCAATTGGATCCTGTTAGTGATACATATTTATTCATTGGAAAAACTGTTTCGGAAGACGTTACTAAAGCGATGGATAAGGCAAAAGGGGCTGTTACAGCATATTCGATGCTTGAGCTTCAGCAAGGGGATATTCAACTAACTTTTCTGGCATTTTTTGCAATTTTAGTGCTGGTTCTGATTTTGGCCTCTGCTTGGATGGGGCTATCGTTAGCTAATGCACTTTTTTCTCCTATATCAAAACTTATTGAGGCAGCACATAAAGTAAGTCATGGTGATTTAAATGTGCATATTACAAATAAGCCTTTAAATAATGAAATTGATAATCTGATAGGTGCGTTTAATCACATGACACACCGATTAAAAAAGCAGAATGAAGAGCTTGCTTTTAATCAGAGAAAAGCTGCATGGGCCGATGTTGCGCGTAAAATTGCACATGAAATTAAAAATCCACTGACTCCAATACAGCTTTCAGCAGAGCGATTGAAACGTAAATACTTAAAGCAAATTGAAAATGATCCAGATACTTTTCAAAACTGCATCGACACGATTATTCGTCAGGTGAATCACATTGGCAATCTTGTGAATGAATTTTCATCTTTTGCCAGAATGCCAGAACCAAATATACAAGAAGAAGATCTTGTTGATTTGTGCAAACAGGCAATGGAATTGCAAATTCAAGCGTATCCACATATTACATTTGAATTTAAGGGGCCTGAGAATTTTCTTTGGAGCTGTGACAGTCAGCAAATCAGCCAGTTGCTAACAAATATTTTACAAAATGCTGTCAATGCTGTTGAAGAAAATAAAGTTTTAAAACCTTTAATTTCAATAAGATTGTTGCTTGAAGACAAACATTTTTATATGATCATACAAGATAATGGTCCTGGATTTGAAAAAGAAAATCGTGAGCGCTTAATTGAGCCTTATTACACAACGCGTGAAAAAGGTACAGGATTAGGTTTAGCGATTGTTTCTAAAATTGCAATGGATCACAATGGGAATGTAGAATTTAAAGACAACGATAACCAAGCGGGTGCAACAGTTATTTTAGAGTTCTCTTATTCAAAAAAGGAATACCATGGCGTTTGATATATTAGTTGTAGACGATGAGAAAGATATTCGCGAACTGATTGGCGGTATTTTAAGCGATGAAGACTACAATTGCCGTGTGGCAGCTGATGGTGTGCAGGCGCTGGAAGAAATGAGAAAGCGTCAGCCAAATTTGGTAATACTTGATGTGTGGTTAGGTGATGGGGAGCGTGATGGTCTAAAAATTTTAGAGATTATTAAACGTGATCACCCGTATGTGCCAACAGTTATGATTAGTGGGCACAGCACTATTGAAACAGCCGTTTCTGCTATAAAAAAAGGGGCATACGATTTTATCGAAAAACCCTTTAAAACTGAGCGGCTTCTTATGGTTGTTGAGCGCGCAATTGAATCAGCTTCATTGAAACGTGAAAATGATGAATTGCGTCAACGTGCCGGAAGCTCAGGACTTATCGGAAAAAGTTTAGTTATTGAGCAGATTCGCCATCTCATTGATGAAATAGCTGAAGGGAATAGCAGAGCGTTTATCACAGGTCAAGCTGGCACTGGAAAAGAGAGCGTTGCTCGAGAAATACATCGGCTTTCAAAAAGGACGAACCTTCCTTTTACAGTATTTAATTGCGGCAGCATTCATCCTACGGCTATTGAAGCAGAGCTTTTTGGTACTGAAATTCAGGGGCAAAATCAAAGCGAACCCCGTAAAATTGGAATCGTTGAAAAAACGCATGGTGGTACGCTATATCTAGAAGAGATTCAGCTTTTACCTTTGCCTATTCAAGGCAAGATAGTCAGGCTTTTGCAGGACGGAACATTTTTTAGATTGGGATCAAAAGATCCAATTAAGGTTGATATTCGCTATTTTGCAAGCACATCTGAAAATTTAAATGATCTTGTTCAAAATGGGAATTTGCGAGAAGATTTGTATTATCGTTTTACCGCGAATCATATTCGCCTTCCTTCATTAAAAGAGAGGGCTAGTGATATCCCGTTGTTAATTTCTTATTTTATGGACAGTATGGCAAAAAGTCGTTGCTCCATGCCTAGAAAAATTGATGATTCGTCCTTAACAGTTTTGCAAACATATAGCTGGCCAGGCAATATTGTTCAGCTTAAGAATGTTGTTGAATGGTTGTTGATTATGGCGGGAGGAGATCCGGCAAGTGCTATAACTCCTGAAATGCTTCCCCCTGAAATTCAAAACGATGCCCCTCTTGGAAATAACTGGCAACAAAAATCTGCAGATATTATTGTGCTTCCTTTACGTGAAGCCAGAGAGACTTTTGAGCGAAAATATTTGCTTGCTCAAATTCAGCGATTTGATGGAAATATTTCACAGACAGCTAGATTTATAGGCATGGAAAGGTCGGCATTACACAGAAAATTACGTGCTTTAGGTGTTAGTGATTATCGTGAAGGTTAAAAAGTGAAGGTAATTATACTTGGTGCAGGTCAGGTAGGATTTAGCATTGCGCGCTATTTAGTTCAAGAACATAATCATATTACTGTTGTTGATAATTCTCCCCAAGTTCTTGATATAATTTCTGACAAACTAGATGTTCAGCCGATTCTTGGCTTTGCGTCTTACCCCGATGTGCTTGATCGGGCAGGCGCTAAAGAAGCTGATTTGATTATTGCAGTTACTTCTTCGGATGAGGTAAACATGATTGCATGTGAGGTTGCAAAAAATCTATTTAATGTTCCTATGAAAATAGCACGAGTGCGACATCAAAACTATTTACACTCTGCTTGGTCTGAAATGTTAGCATTAAAACAATCGACCATTGACGTGATCATTTCGCCGGAAGTTGAGGTTGCTCAAACAATTAGCAGAAATCTGCGTGTTCCCGGTGCTTTTGATGTTATTTCTTTGGTTGATGAGTCTCTTAAACTTATTGGAGTTCGGTGTTTAGCTCATTCGGGTATTGTAAATACACCTATAAAACATATTAGTTCACTATACCCCAACCTTGATTTGGCAATCGTTCTTATAAAACGGGAAGAGCAAATTATTTTTCCTTCGTCACGTGATCATCTCTTGGTTGACGATGAAGTGTATGTTATTGCGCCACGAGAGCAGCTTAATGAAATTATGGAGACCTTTGGATATTCAACATCCGAAAGCCGAGAAATTCTAATTGTAGGAGGTGGAAATATTGGATTAAACCTTGCGATTGGTATGGAAAAAGAATATCGCAATGTTCATGCGCGTATTATTGAAAAAGATCCAAAACGATGCGAACAAATTGCACGCTTTTTAAAGCGCACAGAAATTTTACACGGTGATGCTTTAGATTATGATTTGCTTCAAGAAGCTAATATTGAAAATTGTGAAACAGTTATTGCTGTCAGTAATGATGATAAGGTTAATATACTATCATCTTTAATTAGTAAGCGGCATGGGGCAAAGCGTTCATTGGCCCTTTTAAATAACATGCAATATGCTTCAATGGTTACATCTTTGGGAGTTGATGCTGTAATCAGTCCCAAGGCTTTGACTGTGTCTACTATATTGAGACATGTTAGGGAGGGGAATTTACAAAGCATACACCCTATAGCTGAAGGAAATGTCGTTGTTATTGAAGCGCGCGCAAGAGAAACCAGTCACATTATCGGTCTTGATATTGAAGATGTTACAATTGCTTCAGAAATTATGGTTGTGGCGTTGATACGTGAGGATACCTTACATTTTTTGCCTGATCGTATGAATATCAGTGCAAATGATAAGCTTATTATTGTTACTCAAAAAGAATCCGTCCATAAGATTGAGAAATTATTCTCTATTCGCCCATATTATTTATAAAACCGTGAGATAAATATGCGATTTTTTCTGTTTGTGTTATTTTTGTTTTTCAACGCTAGTTTTGCAGATGCACCATCTTCTATTGATGGTATTAAATTAAAGAAAATCGAAGACTTTTTAAGCTCCATGATAAGCCTTGAGGCTGATATAAAGATGGATATTGATTCAGGAAACAAACATGTTCCTGCTGAACGTCATGAAGGAAAAATTTGGCTTGATCGTGGAAATGGCTTATTGCGTATTAATTACGGAAAAAGCTCTATGGTGGCAAAAAATGGCACGTTAGTTGTGCAACAAGAAAACGAACGCCCTCAAGAATACATGACTGATGATACGCCGGCAGGTATTCTTTTGTGTCCTAAAATTGATTTCGAAAGCAAAGGTATTGTTGTCAAAAGTTTAACATTAATAAAGGATCTTTGGCAGCTTTCTTTAAATTACGAAAGTCCAGTTGGGCCTGTCCCGGTAGTTTTATATTTTAGGCCTAATCCTGTTATGGTTTTGATGGGGTGGACCATTCAAAACCCAGATGGATCAGTAACAAATGTGTACTTAAACCCCGATAAAACTCATATGGCGATTAAAATCGATCCATCTGTTTTTAAACTAGATTAGTTTCATTTTTCTCTGTTTTTAGATTCGCATGCAGCAGTTAGTGCTTTGCTGAATTTTTTTGCTTTTTTCCCTAAAATACGTCTTGTCGCTGCCTGCATACTTTGATCGCATCCTACTCTATTTGCCATATCAGCAGCGCCATGTACTAGAAAAATTGCATTCTTGCCAAATAGCCTTAGTAAATTTTTTTTACTGTAGAACAGTCTGCTTTTTTTTAATTTATCTGATCTTAAAGTATGGATTTCTAGGAGTGATAAAGTATCTACTTCTTTGCAGATGCTAACGTTAAATACAGCAATTAGACTTATGCATATAAATTTTTTAATGTATGAATTCATAAAAAAACACTGAATATCAATATAAGCATTGTAAGATTATTTTTTTAATATTTTATTAATATCTATTTTTGAAATGAAAATATTGTAAATATAAAAAATAAATTTTTTTAAAAGAACAAACGTTATTCATGTTATTACTGATAAAATACAAAAAAAAATTGTAAACAAAAATAAATGTATGTTTTATATTTATGGATAAGTTAAAAAAACTTGCTTGTCATTATGTATTTATGGTTTAATAAAAGAAAACAAAATATAGTGCCAGAAAGCTACATGCTTAATAAAACTGGCCGTTAAGATCTGCTGGAGATATTTTATTTATGAGTAAAAAATTATTAATTGACGCGGCTCATGTTGAAGAAACAAGGGTTGCTGTCGTTGAAGACACTTGTCTAGAAGAATTTGATTCTGAACATTTTAGTAAAAAACAACTGAAATCCAATATATATTTAGCAAAGGTCATACGTATTGAGCCTTCACTGCAGGCTGCTTTTGTTGAGTACGGAGGCGATAAGCACGGGTTTCTATCTTTTGCTGAAATTCACCCTGATTATTACAGAATCCCTGTGTCTGATCGAAAAAACTTAACTGAAGAGATCACAAAAGAAAATTCTGATAGTAGTGCTGGTGAAAACTCAGAAATTTCTGAAGAAGACGAACTGTCAGTAAAGCCAAAGCGTAGTTACAAATACAAAATTCAAGAAGTTATTCAAAAACGACAAATTTTGCTAGTGCAAGTTGTTAAAGAGCAGCGCGCCAATAAAGGTGCAGCATTATCTACGTTTCTATCTTTGGCTGGGCGCTATTGCGTATTGATACCAAATGCAGGCACACGTAATGGTGGCATTTCTAGAAAAATTCAAGACGACACAGATCGTAAGAGATTGAAAGAAGTTTTAAATGATTTAGATGTTCCGGAAGGCATGAGTCTTATTGTGCGTACTGCAGGTCAGGAACGTTCAAAAATTGAAATACGTCGTGATTATGAATATTTAATTCACGTGTGGGAAGAAATTCGCGCTAAAACATTAGTATCCATTGCGCCATGTTTAATTCACGAAGAAGGCGATCTTGTTAAGCGAGCTATTCGTGATATTTATACGCGTGAAATAGATGAAGTTCTTATTGAAGGTGAAGAGGCCTACAAAGAAGCCAAAGCTTTCATGAAAATCTTAATGCCGAGCCATGCTAAAAAAGTAAAGCTTTATAAGGATGCGCAAACGCCACTATTCCATAAATTTAAAGTTGAGCAGCACATTGAAAAAATGATGTTTCCAAAGGTTGATTTACCTTCTGGTGGCTCAATCGTGATTAATCATACAGAAGCGTTAGTTGCTATAGATGTAAACTCTGGGCGGTCTACAAGAGAACGCAATATAGATGTGACGGCACTTAAAACAAACCTTGAAGCTGCGCAAGAAATTGCACGTCAACTTCGTTTACGCGACTTATCTGGATTACTCGTAATTGACTTCATCGATATGGATGATAATAACCATATTCAGCAAGTTGAACGCAAATTAAAAGAGGCTTTAAAGCCTGATCGTGCGCGCATTCAAATAGGAAGAATAAGTCATTTTGGTTTGCTAGAGCTTTCTCGGCAGAGGTTGCGACCAAGCTTAATGGAAACTCATACTTCTCCGTGTGCGCATTGCCATGGCACCGGAATAGTTCGCTCAACTGAATCTTTGTCACTACAGGTACTACGAGTAATTGAACGAGAGGCTATTAAAGGAAGGGCTGCTGAAATTCAAGCGGCTGTTCCAAAAGGTGTTGATTTATATCTGCTTAACCAAAAGCGTCGAGAAATTACGTTGATCGAGAATCGTTTTGATGTGTCTGTTTATGTTACACGTGAAAATATTGCCTTGGCGCCATTTTTCCGTGTAGATGTGGTCAAGGCAAAAGAAAACGTAGCCATTCGAGATGATTCTCAAACAGTTGACATTATAGCAGAGCAATCAAGTAAAACCGGAACTGTGACAGCAGTACAAGAGTCGGGCGAAACTGATACTGCACAAGAACACTCCAACGCAAGAAAGCGCCCTAATAATAGACATAAAAGAAAGCATCCTCAGCACAGAGCGCCTAATGCAGAGCAAACTGCTGATATGAATCAACAATCAGAAACAGAAGTTGTTGTGCAAAAACCTATTAAAAAACACAACGTTTCTTCAAAAGATAAGTCTGTAGCTAGTATTGAAAACCCCGAGGAGAGCGACACATCATCAATTCAAGGTGCAGATATAATTGCTCCTCAGTTTGGGAAGAAGCGTCGTCGTTACCGCGGAAATCGTAAACGAAAAGATGGTGTCATGGCAGCTGAAGGAAGTGCTTCAGTAGAAATAACCAAAACTGAATCTTCAGATAATTCGCCAAAAAAAAAAAATTGGCTTAGGCGGCTTTTAGACTAACTGCGGAGCGAATTTATTAGTTCCCATAGATCTTTTTTACCGCTATAAGCTGTGATGATGTTGTTGAATTGCTGTTGACGCTCAATCATTTTTGCCATTTGAGGTATCGTTTCAATTGTGCTGCTTTCTAGTGCTCCTACAGCTAGATTTCCTGCGATAGCTTCACCAATGTATGCATAAGTCACATCTCCTGACTTTTTTATGTTTGGTAAATACAAGCCGTATTCTAGCATTTCTAGTCCATCTGGATTGTTGAATACGCCGACTGCTAAGCGACCAACTAATTCAGATTGACCATTGTCAAATTTTGCATACAGATTTCCGCTTTCTTCCGTTTCTAAAGACTTAAAAACGCCCGCTGCATGACCATCTACTTTAACTTGTAAGCGTGATTGTCCGCCTTTCAAACGTATAATTCCATCAGGTTGTCCTACGGTTCCTAGATTCATTTTTGCATTGATAGAAGAGCTTTCTGGGCATGTAATGCTTAATGCAGGGGGAGTTGCATTATCATTAAAACTAGCAGGGCATCCATTAGCATCAAACTTAATTGTTACAGGACTGCTTGCACTATAGTCACCATTTACAGTTGATCCAACAGGTGCTTGAATTTTTAGTGACCAAGATTGGCCACTACTGCCTCCATCAGACCAATCGGCATTTCGTGTGAATACATAATTAAGTGTTCTAGGGGTGCCGGATGAGTCAAACACAGTGATGGCTCTAGTAACGCTATCCCCTTCTGCTCCACTTAATCCACATCTGAATGAAATTTGCGAAGTTGCTACTGCACTTGACGTCATATTTGAACAATCTAGAACGCTTAAATCTCCAGGTGTTGCTGGCAACACTCCGTTTACTGCTGGTGTGTATAATAACTTCATTCCGAAGTGATTTTGCATTTGATTTTTTGCGTTGTAATCAAATGTTCCAACACGTGTAAAAAATTGATTGCCATCTGCATCTTGTACCGGAAAAAAAGACGCATCGCCTAGTAATGATAAATGCGTTTTTACTTGTGAGTCCATTGGGGTTCCGGCACCTCGAATATAATACTGCACATCGTTTTCTAATACACCCGCTGCTTCTCCACCCATATAAGAATAATAGACGTTCTGAAAAGTATTACGAGAGCGTCCGGCGATTGTGGATTCAGCAGCTAAGTTATGGGCTGTATCATTGGTGGCCTTTGCTATGTTGTTTAGAGCAACTGCATCTCTGTTTAAAGCTCCTGTTAGGGTTGAGTTATCAAAGCGTGAAACGGCATCTGTCATTATACGTCCTCACTTACTGTGCTTTTAGGTAACAATGTGGTATCGCCTCCATAAACAGAAAGCATCTGCTGAATAGGTTTGTTTCCACTGTAATAAACGGGAAGTCTTCCATTCTTAGCCGGATCAAAACGCACTTCTTCTATTCTTTTTGGTACGTACAAAGATACAGGAATATTTTTCCCTTCTTCATCTTCAATTGAGGCATGAACTGTATAACCGCCAGATTCTGCGACTTCTCCGTCTTCATTAAGCCCATCCCACCTTAGATATTGAATGCCTGGTTGCTCATCAATCCTCCATTCTCTTAATGTTTTGCCACCCAAATCTGATAATGTAACATGCACGATTCCTTCTTGTTCAGGCACATCAATCGCAAAGTCTATGGCTCTGTCTTTGAATTCAAGTTTGTTGTCCTTAATTAAAGCGTCTTTTCCTACCTGATTGCTCATAGACAAATATAGTTGTTGCAGGGCCATTTTGTTGCCATCTTCTTGCATTGCAGCACGTTGCATATTGCCGGTAGCATTAAGCATGTCTAACATGCTTCTTAGCATATCTGTGGTGTTGAATTTATCGTCCCCCAAAGGTACTCTTCCTTTTACGTAAGCCAGCACCATTTCCTGGATGCCTTTAACAGTTTTCTTAATGTCTTTTTCAAGTGGACTGCCTTGACCTTTTGTAAAGGTATCAATGTCCGCATTTTTCAATAAATCATTAAAAGGCGTTTGGCTAATTTCTTTTTCTTCGGGGAAATAATTTTTTAAATTAATATTCGAGCGAAAATCCTGAGAACCTATTACGCTTACATTGCCTGGCATTTTTTTTATTCCTTCATATTGATTTTATTAAACTGGGGCCATTAAATTGCATTCTAGATGGGTCAATGGCATACCCTTCTTTAGTTATAATGTTCATAAATTCTTCTCGGTGCTGAGCAAACAGGGCAACGACTTCATTATTTGATCCTGAAAACATCACGCGCATAGCGCCTTTAATACCATCTTGGTTTGTTGTTTTGCGATCAAAGCGCATGTGAATATCCACAATTCCATCGGGGTGTTTAATCGGCACGGTAATGTGTGGGTATTGAGTATTGAGTTGTTGTTGAAATTTTTCTTTCACATCACGCAGCACATCGATTTCTTCTCTGCGTAGCAAACTTGCATGTTCACTGCGAGAGACAGCATTTGCTTTTATGGGAGTTTTTGATTTTTCATTTGTACCATTGAATCCATTAGAATCATTTCCACTATTTTCATGTTGTGACTGTGCATGAATAGCGCCGACTAAACCCATTGAAGTTTTATCACTGCTTATTGAAGAAGCTAGAGTAATTAGCGGGTCTGTTGCTATACGAGAACCATATCCTTTGTCGGCAACTTGTCTTGGGAGTTGCACAATAGGAGCTGAATTTAAAACTTCTAAAAGTCTTGGAGTATCGGTTAAAGGGATACGATTGTGTTTGTCAAAATACTGTATTGCATCGGGTTTAGTATCAAGTGTGTGCTTAGATTTATGCTTATCGTTGCTTTTTTGCAAAGAATCATTTTCTGGGCCAAAACGATGATTTTGCAATGTTGTTGCTAACTTTGTTGCATCAGAAATTTTGCCGTATATTTGAGACGATGAGCTTTCTAAAAAAGAATTAAAATCTTCATGAACTGGAGCGCGAACACCTAAGCCTTTAATTTGAGATAAGAATCTTAAATCGGGTGGTAGATATTTTACTGTAGTGTCTTGTTCTGGTGTATTTTTCTGCGCGCGCGTAAGAGCATGGGCTTTCACTCCATGGAGTGATACATTTTGTACCATAACCTACTCTTATTTTTGCTTTGTTCTAGCAATTGCAAAGGTTATGCCATGGCAATAAAAAAGCCCTACACAAGGCAGGGCTTTTTTGAAAAAAGATTTCTGACGAAACTATTTCTTTTTTTTATCTGTAGCCGGAGCAGCTGGAGTAGCGTCATCAGCAACTACTGGAGTAGCCGTAGCAGCTAGAGTAGCGTCAGCAGCAACCACTGGAGCTTTAGCAGCATCAGCAGCAACTACTGGAGCTGCAGCATCTTTAGCAGCTGAAGTAGTATCAGCTGGTTTAGTTTCAACTGGTTTGGTTTCAGCAGCAACAAGAGCAGCTGTAGTAACGATAGCAAGAAGAGCTTGCTTTAACATGGTATTCTCCTTAAATTAAATTTGAATAAAAAACTTACAGCGTCATTCTATTAACCGTAAGCTTCACTGACAAGAGGTATTGTGTATTTTTTTTTCACTTATGTAACACATTCAACCCAAGATCACGGAAAAGCCTTATCTGAACTGCATTTTGGCAGTGTGTCTTTTTTGGTACAGTCTCGATATCAAATTCAAGGTCGCGGGCAACGTGGTAAAAACTGGGATAGTTCTCCAGGAAATTTATTCTTAACAGGGTGTTTTTCTTCACCAAAAAAGATCTTGCCAGGCCAATTATCAATTTTAATTGGCGTTTTTTTTGCAAAAATATTGAAGCAATTTTTGCCTGCACAAAACATTGCTCTTAAGTGGCCAAATGATTTATTGCTCAACCGTAAAAAATGTGGGGGCATTTTGATCGAGATAGATGAATATATTTATATAGGTGTTGGCATAAACATTACCTCACACCCTGATAATACCCCGATGCCGGCTACACACTTACAAGCTTGTGACCCTGTTGATGCGAATGCTTTAATTCTAAAAATTATTGATACATTTCCTAATCTAGAAGAATTGGGAAATTTTGAAAAAGTGCGACATCAGTGGTGGGAATTTGCAAAAGACAGTCTGTTTTGCTGGGGCTTAAGAGAGCCAATAAATGGAGATATTTTAGGGGTTGATGAGCAAGGTCAATTGTTAATAAAGTCAAAAAATGGAGATCTTATTAAAAGACACCAAACATTTAGTGAATAAGGATTTAGATATGCAGACTGCTCTTGTGACATTATGAATTCTGGACCAGACTACAAGGTACCAAATAGTTTAAAATCTAGAGAGGCATAGTGGAAGATATCGACGATTGGCAATCTAAATTACAGCCATGCACTTACTCAAATAGGTTGTTGGATAAAATACTTTTGAAAAATGAGACAGCTGAACACCAAGTAGATATTGTCGAAGTTAAAAAGGCAATTTTTTATGCCAAAAAATACCATGGAGATCAGCTTAGAAAATCGGGAGAGCCTTACTATTCCCATCCACTAGAAGTGGCTTATAAAGTCTCTGATTATCTTTTCAAAACACACCTGATAGTTGTAAGTATTCTTCATGACACAATTGAAGATACTGCGCTTACTTTTAGCATGATTGAATCTATTTTTGGTCAAGAGATTGCCAGTAACGTTGATGATTTGACTAGAATCAAAGCAGATCGAAAAATTAGCGCAGCTGAATTAATTGAAACTTTGTGGACAGAAAAAAAATACGATCTTGTGCTTGTTAAGTTATTTGATAGGCTTCACAACATGCAAACTATTGGAGCAATGTCGCCTAAAAAAGCACAATCTACTATTGATGAAACTTTAAGATATTTTTTAGTATTAAGTGAAATGATGAACCTGCCAAATCTTGGTGATTACCTTTATAACGAATGTCATAAAGCAAATGTGATTTCAGGGGTGGTTGAGGAAGATTATGTTTTTGATAAGCAATTTAAACTTCCTAGTTTTCTTTTGTAATCTCTTGATCCTCTAGTTTTTGGAAATGAAGTAAGCTCATAAAAAATCCGACACCAACCGGTATGAATATGCAAAAAAGTCCCCAATACCCTAAATGGGCAGTGGTATATACTAAACCAAATGATGTTATTAAGTATGTTAGTAATTTTGCAACCGCACTTAAAAAACTAGTGTAAGTAAATCTTTTAAAGATCGGAAAATATTTATAAAATATAGGGGTTGCGGGAACATGATCAAATACAAATAAAGCTGCCAAACACTGAAAAATTAAAATAGAAATTGAATTTGGTGCATAGCTTAGCACAATGGGAAAAAAGAACAGCGTCACAAAAAACAAATAAAATTTTACTTTAAGAATTTTAAAAGGCCGTATTCTGAAGCTCAAATATGCAAGGCTCATTATGCCAAATAAATCTACCATAGACACCCAAAAATTTTGACTAATAACCTCAGCTGACGTAAATCCACATTTTTGCTTTAAGACGTCACCACAGTAAATATATATGAAATAAAAACAAGGTGGTCTTGCGCACTGAATAAGAAAATATGAGATGGAGGTTAATACAGAAGGTTTTTCATTAAGATATTCTTTGTTTACCTCATCTATTTTTATTAAGTTGTCCTCAAGCCTATTTTTGAGCTTGCTTTTTTTATTCGTAAATTCATCGGCTTCTTTTAAGCTTGTTCTGGCTGCTGTTCCAACAAGGGCAATGCCCGCACCAACTAAAAATGCAATACGCCAGCTAGAAGAATCATTGTAAATATTTGTATTGGTAAAAATTGATGCGACACCTAGTGCTGCCGTTGTTCCTAAAGCTGAAAACACAGTTATCAAAGTTACTAGTGAATATTGAAGAGGGGGCTTTGAACTTTCAGTCAAATATATTTCTGCGCCTCGAGCTTCTGCCGTTGCTGCCATGCCCTGTACTGCTCGACATGCAGTAATTACCCAAGAAGCCGTGATTCCTATTTGTGCATAAGTTGGAAGGCTGGCAATGATAGCGGAGGATATTGCCATTAAAAAAGTTGTCATAATTACCACAACTTTTCTTCCCATATAGTCACCTATGTAACCAAACAGAAGTGCTCCAAATGGTCTGAAAAAATAAGTTGAACAAAAAGAAAATGCTGACAATAATGAGGCTGTGAAAGGGTCTGCTTTTGGAAAGAATAAGTCATTCAATAAAAAAGCCATGTGAACGTAGAGCATTAAATCAAAATATTCTAAAAATGTACCAACAGAAAGTAAGCCAACGGCTTCTCTTTGATTGGTTGTTAATTTTGTCTGGGAAATGCTCATTTTTTGAATCTACGTTCATAGCAAATGTACTATGAAAGATTGGCGATATTTGCTTGTGTGTCAAGATAGTTTGCGATGCTGTATTGAAAATTCTTGTGATCGACCATGATATGTTGTAGGTATAAGTATAACCTTTAAACTTTATACTATGGCAAAAGAAGATCTTATCGAATTCACAGGTGTTGTCACTGAACTCCTGCCTAACGCAACTTTTCGCGTAAAATTAGACAATGACCACATTATTTTGGCACATACATCTGGAAAGATGAGGAAAAATCGAATCCGTGTGTTGATGGGGGATAAGGTTACTGTTGAAATGACACCTTATGACCTTACTAAAGGGCGTATTACTTTCCGTCAAAAGTAGCACTTGGCCTCTATTCTAAAAATCCCGGAACATGTCCGGGATCAAATAGTTTGATAATAAGTGTGTTGTTAATTTATTCCGCTGTGCTGCTTGTTTCTGCTGTGCCAATCATTCCATCCGCAACGACTCCAGAATTGTCACGAATTGCTGTGGCGATGCTGGTTGCTATATCAGGATTTTCTTTTAAATACTGACGAGCCGCTTCACGACCCTGACCTATGCGAGTTGATCCATAAGAATACCAAGATCCAGCTTTTTCAATAACGTTGGCTTTTACTCCCAGGTCAATCAATTCACCGGCTTTGGAAATGCCTTCACCATACATGATATCAAAATCAACAACTTTGAAAGGAGGAGCCATTTTGTTTTTCACAACTTTCACACGTGTTTGGTTGCCTACAATTTGATCGCGGTCTTTCAGGCTACTAATGCGCCTAATATCAAGACGAACTGAAGCATAAAATTTTAGCGCATTACCACCGGTTGTTGTTTCGGGGTTACCAAACATAATGCCAATCTTTTGACGAATTTGGTTAATGAAGATAACCATACAATTCGTTTTAGAAATTGAGCCAGTCAATTTACGTAGCGCTTGACTCATCAAACGAGCCTGCAACCCCATGTGAGAATCACCCATGTCTCCCTCAAGTTCCGCTTTTGGAACAAGCGCTGCTACGCTGTCAATTACAAGAACTTCTACTGCTCCACTGCGAACTAACGTATCTGCAATTTCTAGTGACTGCTCTCCAGTGTCAGGTTGAGAAATAAGCAATTCGTCGATATTAACGCCTAATTTTCTGGCATATCCTGGATCAAGCGCATGTTCTGCATCTACGAAAGCGCAGACACCACCAGATTTTTGAGCTTCCGCTATAACGTGCAAAGCAAGTGTGGTCTTTCCAGATGACTCAGGTCCATAAATTTCAATAACACGACCTCTGGGTAATCCACCAATTCCAAGCGCTATATCAAGACCTAATGATCCTGTTGAAACAACATCTGCCTCAGCTGCAATTTCGCGTTGTCCAAGACGCATGACCGAGCCTTTTCCAAATGCACGTTCAATTTGTGAAAGAGCTGCTTCTAAAGCTTTTGATTTATCTGCGCGTGGTTCCATGAATTTCTCAACTTTAATTACTTAAAACGTCCTTAACCTTAGCAGCCAGGTCTTTTAAGGTAAAGGGTTTGGGTAAGAAATGAATGTTGGTATTGTCTCCTAGGTTTTTTCGGAAATCGTCCTCTGTATATCCGGAGATGAAAATAGTTTTTAAATTAGGAACAATTTCTCTGGCTTTTTTGTTCAGCTCAGGACCATCCATTTGCGGCATGACTACATCAGTTACTAGCACATCAAATTCTACTCCTTGCATGATAGTTTCTAATGCAACTTCTCCATTGCAGGCCTCAATGACCTGATAGCCTTTTTCTCTTAAAGCACGAGCGCTAAACATACGTACAGCATCTTCATCTTCTACAAGCAATACAGTTCCAGATCCGCTCAGGTCACCCTTGTGTGTCTCTGCAATTACTGTATAGGGATCAGCAGTACCGCTATATTTAGGTAAACATATTCTAAACGTGGTCCCTTTTCCTGCTTCACTTTCAACAAAAATAAAACCACCAGTTTGTTTAACAATTCCATATACAGTGGATAGCCCAAGTCCGGTTCCTGCACCTACTTCTTTTGTTGAAAAGAATGGCTCAAAAATATGTTCTAGATTTTCTTCGTCAATTCCATTTCCCGTGTCTGATACTTCAATGATGACAAAATCACCAATTGGCATGGTTTCATGACCAACTGGCATTGGTTTTGTATTACTAATATTATTTGTTTTGATGACTAAGTTGCCGCCATCTACCATGGCGTCTCTAGAATTTACAGCCAAATTAATGATGACTTGTTCAAACTGGCTAACATCGACTTTTACTGGCCAAATATCACGCCCATGAACAACATCTAGATCAATTTTTGCACCTATTAATCTGCGCAGAAGTGAAGATAGCTCCGCTAAAGCATCTGTAATATTTACAATCCTTGGTTGTAGGGTTTGTTGTCGTGAAAATGCAAGAAGTTGTCTTACTAAATTTGCTGCACGATTAGCATTTTGTTTAATCTGAGAAACATCTAAATATGACGGATCATTTGGCATGTAGCGCTGCAACAACAAATCACAAAATCCAATCATTGCGGTGAGAAGATTATTAAAATCGTGCGCTATTCCACCTGCAAGTTGCCCAACAGCTTGCATTTTTTGAGATTGAATAAACTGCTGTTCCAGTCTTTTTTGTTGAGAAATGTCCATTAATTGTAGTAGATATTCATCGCGTTCTTTATCTATTTGGCTAAGATAAGCAATGCAGTGAGTTTTAGCATCATGAAAGGTAAGTTCAACAGGTGAAAAAGTATTTGCATTTAAAGCGTCAACAAGTTGCGTGTGTGCGCTGTGACTTAGCAAGTTCAAAAAGCTGGAATTTGAGCTAACGATTGCATTTGGCAAGGTGTTTTCAATTAGCCCTTGGAATGCCTGATTAAAACTTTGTATTTCACCTGACTTATGAATAATAACAGCAGGAATGGAAGCTTTTAAAAATGTTTCTTCGGCATGATTATTTTTAGTTTCGTCGATCGCTAATCCATCAATTCTACAAATAATTGAAGCACCTGTTGCTGTTGCTAAGGTTGGCGGAAACCAAATAGCTTTAAATGGTGAATGTCGAAATGGTTTGATCTGAATGATTTTTATTTTTGCCGCTTGCCAGTCTTCAATTCCATCCATGACATGCTCAATTCGACAACTAATAATTTCTTCTTTAGTTTGCTTTAGCCAGTCGCATAATGTTTGGTTGCACGCAATAATTTGGCGAGATTGATTTAAATAAAACACAGCGAACGGAGCTTTATCAATAAATTGTGCTAGGTTAGAAAAATTTTGCTGAATACTGACTGTATCATCTAGATGTGTTGTGACATCTTCAAAACCGATGAAGATTAATTTAATAGGAAAATGTGGCAAATCTTGAGTTAAAACTCTTGCTAATAAAATACGTTGTTTTTCTTTTGTGTTCTGAGAAAATTTTAGTAGTAACTCTCCCATGTTAAGCTCTTCAATCCAACGTTTAAGCATTGGCCACTGTTCGCTTTTTTCGAATTTTTTATCAAGCTTCTGAACAAATTCATTAAGAGTGGGATAAAGGTGAGGATGAGAACTCTTAATAAGCTGGCCATTAATAGAAAAGATTGCATATTCACTGAATTGTTCCATTGCTTGTTGCAGTGCATGTGCTTGATAAACTTGAATATTTTTTTGTTTTTGCTTTTCTTCTTCACGAATAAATATGGGTAAATATGCTCCAAGTCCAAGCACGCACAAAAACAATAAAGTCATTTGCACAGGATCAGATGCTAAAAGCAAACTAATACCGCATGCAATTATTATGGCAATTAGGAAAAACCCAGAAAAATGTAGACGTTGTAACACTTTAAGAACTAAAACGCATTGAAACAAATACCAATGAGATAAATGTTACCGGTAAAATTTAAAAAGTGATAGCTTCATGTTAAAAAATGTTGGAAAGAAGTTTGACAATCATTGATTGTGAGCTCACAAAGCTTTCTTCTTCGAATTGAAATCCTTTGTGAAAGCGTCTACTATTAACCCGTGTACTATGTAATATTTGGTTGGGCTTATGGACTTTTTTTACCACGAATCAGGCCTTCGTTTGCCGAAAACAGTATCGCTGCTTCCAGTTTATGGATCAATTTTAATGCCACGTGCACATCTGCCCGTTCCTATTTTTGAAGAGCAGTACTTACGTTTGGTTTCTGATGCAATTCGTGAGGATGTTTATGTGGGCGTTATACAGCCAATTCTAGATGATGACTATAATAGCAGAAAACCTTTGCCCTTGTTTACTTCTGGAACATTAGGACGTATTACAGAAATTGTTGAAATTGAAGAACAGCGTGTCGTTGTTAATATAATGGGTGTTTGTCGTTTTGATATAGCGGAGGTTACAGAGACATCTGCAGGCTGTCGTAATGCTCAAGTTGTTTACGAGCGTTATCTTCAAGATCTACAGGAATTAAAAGAAATCCAAATTGATAGAGAGCGATTGTTGCAAGCATTAGATGGATACTTTCGCCAGTATGATGTAGCGCCAAACTGGAAAGAAATTGACCAGACAACAGACGCTAAATTAATTGCTGCATTGACCATGGTGTGTCCTTTTGATGCTCGCGAAAAGCAGGCCCTTCTTGAGGCACCTAGTTTGGAATTACAATCAGAAATGATTACTCAGCTTATTGAGTTTGCAAATTTTGAAGGTGCGAGCCCTTCTATGACGAGGCATTAGCAGTGGATAAAAAACTTCTAGAATTATTGGTCTGTCCTGTTACTAAGACTAATCTCATTTACGATAAAGAATCACAAGAGCTAGTGAGTCTTGCTGCGCGCCTTGCTTATCCTATTCGTCAAGGAATCCCAATTATGCTGGGGGATGAGGCTAGACAGTTGTCAGACACCGAAATGGAACGCATAGCGCCGTCTAAATAATTTTATGTTATACACAGTTCTTTTAACTTTTTGGTCCGCAGTGGTGCACATTTGTGCACCTTTTTTGATTTCCAGACGTCTAAAAAAAGGGCTAGAGCATTCATTGCGCTACACAGAAAGATATGGAGTATCTGGTCTAGCTCGCCCAAAGGGAGAATTAATCTGGTTTCATGGGGCTAGTGTTGGAGAAAGTCTTTCAATATTACCTATCATTCAAAAAATAACGAAACAAAAACCAGATGCGCACTTTTTAATCACAACAACAACGATTGCTGCTCAAAGAGTTGTTAGTGCACGAATGAGCAAAAACACTGTTCACCAGTTTATTCCATTTGATGCAACAGGATGGGTGAATAAATTTCTAGATCACTGGCAGCCTAAAGCTATTTTTTTTATAGAATCAGAAATTTGGCCAAATATTTTATGGCAAGCGCATCGCCGTAATATTCCTATTACTCTTCTTAACGCACGATTATCAGAAACCAGTTTACGCAACTGGTTGTGTATTAAAAAAATTTCTAGGAAATTATGGGGGTGTTTTTCTGCTATCTGTACACAAAGCGATATATTCACTCAAAGGTTTCACAAACTAGGAGCAAGTTGTGCAAAGACATTAGGTAACATAAAACTTTTAAGTGAAAAACTTCCTTTTGATGACGGTCAATATTTGTACTGGAAAAAGAAAATTAGCGGCCGTCCGTGTTGGGTAGCTGCTAGTACGCACAAAGGTGAAGAAGAGATTATTTTTAAAATTCACAAAGTCCTTAAAAAAAATATTCCAGATCTTTTGACCATTATTGTGCCTCGACATGTTGAGCGATGTGACGATGTTATGCAAAAAAAAGAAGACTTAACAGTCGCACGATTTACAGACAAACACCTTCACGATCAAGATATTTTGTTGGTGGATGCTATGGCTAAACTGGGTATATTTTATCGTCTGAGTTCAATTGCATTTATTGGAGGGTCGCTTGTTCCCGTGGGTGGCCATAATCCTTTAGAGCCATCTATGATTGGTGCATTTCCATTATGGGGGCCATATTTTTTCAATGTTAATGACATGATGTATTTATTTGAAGAAATGCCATGCCAACAAAAGAATATTGATCAGCTAACGAGCACTTTAAAAGATTTATTAAATCATCCTCAAAAAATTGCTGTGCTAGTGGAAAGCTTGCAGCAACGTATTATGAGTAGCCAACAGTTGGTCAACCAAAAAATTGATGATATCGTTATCTCCATTTAGAGGTTTTATTTTCCAATTTTTTTCTCCAGACGATCTAGCTGCTTTTTTAAATTTTTGAGAAGAATAAGTTGTTTTGAGTTGGTATCATCGTCACTTTTATTGAAAATTTCTTCTTCTGCAGATTGCATCGCACCTACAACAACACCAATAAACAAATTTAAAATAATAAAAACCATCACCACATAGAAAGATATGAAGTATGCGCTTGCATATTTTGCTACTTTTTCGGTTGAGCGCATTACATTTGCCCAGTCATCTCCAGTCAAAACTTGGAACATTGTCTTCATTGAAACTCCAATGTGCTGGAATTCAGATGCTCCAAGATCGCCGAACATAAAGACACCTAATACGCAGAATATATAGAAAAATAATAATAAAAGACATAGTACATTTGCAACGCCAGGAATTGCTTTCCAGAAACCGCTAAGAATTTGCCGCATTTTTGGGGAGGCATCCATCATTGCCATTAAATGCATGACACGGAATGTCCGTAAAACTGGTAGAAAATCATGATTATCAGACATTGAGCCAACCACAATAATTAGGTCAAAAACATTCCATCCACTGCGGAAGAAGGAGGTTCCTCCCGCAAGTAATTTTACTATTAGTTCGGCAACAAAGACGCTCAATATAAATTTATCAGTGTGATGTAAAATTTCTAAAATATGTTGGGGAATGTTTTGAAAGGTTTGTAGGCCTAGTGCCAAAGCATTAATGACCACAATCATACCAATAAAATAGTGACCTGGTTTTGATTCCATTAGATCGTAAAGTTTGATGACGTTTTTATGAAGTTTCATAATCAAAAATTATTTTGGTCTATAGACTTACTATAAAAGAATAATTATGAAAAATTTATTAACGACGAATTGTGCTCTTAAGCAAAATAAAAAACATTAAAATTTTAATGACTATCTTACTTCAAGTTCAATTTTTAGCTTTTTTGCTATATCAAATACCCATTTTTCAGCAGATTTAAGGTCATCAAAACAATGAATTACATTATGTTTTAGTTTAGAATTGATCAGAAATTTGCCCCAATACTGGCCATCTTCAATCCATATAGTCTGGGCTATTGCGTTTTTTGCCTCTGGAAAAAATGGCACTCTAACTACTTTTTCAGTGAAAAAAACACTTGAAACGACAGAAAATACTGCCGGTTCTGATGTATCTTCTTTTTCAGTCTTGCTATTGATAACGCTGGCTGAGGAAGCTGCAGGTATTTCTGAAAGAAGCTGAACAATTGCAGAGCTTGAAAGAGATCTACGATCACCAAGTGAATTGGAGCTTAAGCTTAGTTCATTTTGTGAAATTGCTGTAAAGCTGTGCGGTTGCAAAAATCCCCGTATTGATCCAGTCCCTTTTGCTGCTGCACGTAAGCGTTTTTGAGCAGCTGTTTCTTTAATTTGCTGACCTGGATTAGATAATTGAGAGATTTTCCTTTTAGAGTTTGCGGCGATATTACCATCACTTTGCGAAAGATTTTCATCGGTCATTCCGCATACTTGCAGAGATGCAACAATCAATAGAGTTGCACTTTTAAAAAAATCAAACACAAAATATCCTTAGGGTAACAAAATTAAACCATAAGAATGTATAAAAGATATATTATATTATAAAATCAAGTATTTTTATTTTATTAAAATTTTAAATAATAATTTTACGCTTCTTTTTAACCATCATTTTTTTAATATTGCCAATAGCTTTTGCTGGGTTTAACCCTTTTGGACATGTGTTTGTGCAATTCATAATGCTGTGGCAACGGTACAAACTGAATGGATCTTCCAAAGCATTTAAACGTTCTTTAGTTTTTGTGTCTCGGCTATCAGCAATAAAACGGTACGCTTGTAACAAGGTGGCAGGGCCTAAATATTTATCACTATTCCACCAGTAACTTGGACAGCCTGTTGTGCAACTAAAGCACAATACACATTCCCACAATCCATCTAACTTGGCTCGTTCCTCTTGGCTTTGTTTGCGCTCTCGTTTTGGAGCATCATTATTTTGCACCCAAGGTTTGATTGAGGCATATTGATTGAATGCATGGCGTAAATCAGGCACTAAGTCTTTTACAACTTCCATGTGGGGAAGGGGGGTTATGCGTATAGGCCCAGAAATATCATCAACGTGTTTTGTGCAAGCTAGGGTATTTGTGCCATCTACATTCATGGCGCAGCTTCCACAAACGCCTTCACGACAAGACCGGCGAAAAGTTAGAGTGCTATCAATGGTATTTTTGATGTATAGCAACGCATCCAAAACCATTGGTCCTGACTTTTTAATATCAATGGTAAATTCATCCATTTGCGGATTTTTACCATCTTCTGCATTCCATCGATAAATGTAAAAAGTTCGCATAGTTAGCGCATCACCGGATTGTGTAAACACTTTTCCTTTTTGAATTTGTGAGTGTTTAGGGAGTCTAAATTGAACCATCATGTCCTCTTATGTTGTTCAAAGTATATGCGAACATGGTTAATAAACTCTTTTTTGAGGTGCTATTACTTCAACCTCATTAGTTAGGGTATACATATGCACGGGACGTTTATCAAGCTGTACGTTAAGGTTAGCATCGTACCAAGAAAGTGTGTGTGCTAGCCATGACGTATCATCACGGTCTGGAAAATCTTCCCGGGCATGACCTCCGCGACTTTCTGTACGATAGGCTGCAGAATGAATGGTAACCGCTGCTTGAACCATTAAATTTTGCAACTCAAGTGCCTCCACTAAATCAGTATTCCAAATCAACGAATGGTCATTGACCTGAAGATTTTCTAAAGTTTTTGCGCACTCTTCTAGCTTGATTTTTCCTGCATCAAGCATGTCTTGTGATCTAAACACCCCGCAATGAGTTTGCATGATTTGCTGCATATTTGTACGTATATGGCCGGTTAAAAGATCGCCAGCAGCATTTCGTGTTTTATCAAAACGGTCAAGAATTATATTAGTGATAGAATCAGCAAGTTTTTCATGGGGTGTTCCAGCACGTACAATTTCTTTCGCACGTAGAGCAGCAGCACGACCAAAGACCACTAAATCTAATAATGAATTAGTCCCCAGTCTGTTTGCGCCATGCACTGAAACGCAGGCAGCTTCTCCAATTGCCATTAAGCCTTTAACGATTGTTTCTTTTGAATCGCAAGTGACTTCACCATGATAGTTTGTAGGAATTCCGCCCATGTTGTAATGAACTGTTGGTTGCACGGGAATGGGTTCCTTGTTTGCATCAATACCAGCAAACACTCTTGCTGTTTCATGCATTCCTGGCAAACGTTCAGCAATAATCTTGGGATCTAAGTGTTCCATATGCAGTAGGGCGATATCTTTATTAGGGCCGCAACCGCGACCTTCTTTAATTTCAATTGCAATTGCTCTGCTTACGACATCTCGTGATGCTAAATCTTTAGCATTTGGCGCGTATTTTAACATGAACCGTTCACCAAGGTTGTTTGTTAAGTAGCCGCCTTCACCGCGTACTGCTTCTGAAATTAAACATCCTGCTCCATAAATTCCTGTAGGATGAAATTGAATAAATTCCATATCAGCTAAGGGTAACCCGGCACGCAAAACCATAGCATTACCATCGCCAGTGCAAGTATGTGCGCCAGTACATGTAAAAAATGTACGTCCATGTCCGCCAGTAGCCAGCACTACCATGTGAGCCCGAAACCGATGGATGGTGCCATCATCCAAACACCACGCAACTACACCTCGACAAACACCTTGTGCATCCATTAACAAATCAAGAGTGAAATACTCAATAAAAAATTCCGTATTGTGATGTAAGCATTGTTGATACAAGGTATGTAAAATCGCATGACCCGTTCTGTCAGCTGCGGCGCATGCACGCTTTGCCATAGATTTCCCATGTTCAATAGTATGGCCGCCGAATTGACGTTGATAAATATTTCCATGTTCATCACGGGAAAATGGAACGCCCATGTGTTCAAGCTCAACAACTGCGTCAACAGCATTTTTGCACATGTATTCAATGGCATCTTGGTCACCCAACCAATCAGAGCCTTTTACTGTATCGTAAAAATGGTAACGCCAATCATCTCCATCACCAGTGTTGTTTAGTGCTGCTGATATACCACCTTGCGCTGCAACCGTATGACTTCTTGTTGGGAAAACTTTTGTAATACATGCGGTTTTTAATCCAGCAGCACTCATGCCAAGACTCGCTCGAAGGCCTGCTCCTCCAGCACCTACCACAACGACATCAAACTCATGATCGATAATTGAATAGGTCATTTATTTATTACTAACTGTATAAGAGAAAATATTCCAAAAACACTTAATATGCTGAACATAGTTCCAACTATAAAAACAACGGCGATTCGACTTTTTGGATTTGGAATGTAATCTATGCAAATGGTCTGAGTACCCAAATATCCATGATAAAAACCGCTGATTAACATGATGAATAATAATAGCGCTGAATTCAGATTTCCAATATTTTTTATAATTTCCAGGTGAGTTAAGTCTTTTAGAAAAAATAATTTCCACAAAAACCACGGCACAAGTGCCAACAATATGCAGGCAGTGATTCTCTGTAAAATATAGTGACGAGTGAATGATTTCATACAAAGCACATTGTTAAAACAGTTAAAACAAATACCAGGGCGCAAACAATCCATCCACTACTATAAACAGAGCTCAATTCAAACCCTTTGCCAAGTGACCACACTAAATATCGCATCCCATTAAGCATGTGATAATAGGCACTGGCCAAAATTAAATAAATAATTGCTTTTACTAATGGCTGATTTAGCCAAGCGCAAAAATTATTGTACTCAACCGGCCCTTCGCTTAAAACATATAGCCAAGCACAGATTAAAATAAGCCCCACCATAAAACCGAGGCCTGTAAGCCTATGTAGAATGGATAAGATTGACGTGAGCTGAGGTTTATAAATTTGCAAATGCGGTGACAAAGGCTTTTGCATAATATCAAATATTTTATTTTCTGAATTAAGTTTGGGAAAAAATTTAAGCTTTTGTCAATTGATCTTCCTGGATGATTTTTCGCGCATCGATAAAATTATTGATGATGAAAAAATAACTGCCAAAATTACAAAGGTAATCCCAGGATGCAAGTGAATGCTGAAAATAAGCTTCAGTCCAACTATTACTAGTACAATTCCTAAAGCAAATTTAAGATATTTTATATTTTCAATGGCTCTGGCTAAAACAAAATACAAAGAACGTAATCCCAAAATAGCTAAAATATTGGAAGTATATATAATGAAAGGATTCCTTGTTATTGAAAATATTGCAGGCAAAGAATCTACAGCAAAAATAATATCAGAAAATTCAATTAATACTAAAGCAAATAGAAGAGGGGTGGCTTTATGTTTTTTGTGCTCAATCACAAAAAATTTATTCCCGTGCAATTTTGAGGAAAGAGGAATTATCTTTTGACAAAACTTCCAAAGTCTACTGTTGGCCAATGGTTCTTCTTTTTCTCTTATGAAAAAAATCTTCATTCCAGTGAAAACAAGAAATGCCCCAAATATATATAATAACCAACTAAACCTTTCTAGAAGCTCAACGCCTAAAAATATCATCAATGCCCGCATAACGATGGCGCTTAGAATGCCGATAAAAAGAACGCGGTGCTGATATTGGGTAGGTATACTTAAGCTTTTAAAAATGACCGCAAACACCATTACATTATCAAGACTTAAAACCTTTTCTATTTTATAGCTTGTGATGTATTCAAAAAAAGCTACTGACCCTAAGTGAAAAAATATCCATGCGCTAAATGCCAAGGACACGCTAATCCAAAAAAGAGTCCACCCTAAAGCCTCTTTGTAAGTAGGTTGGTGTTCACGGCGATTAAATATTCCTAAATCGAGCGCTAAAAATAAAAGGATAAAAATATTAAAAACAATCCAATAGGTTTGAGTAATCATTTGCTAACAATATTTTTGATTTATCTGTCTATAACCTTAGCCGGATTTAGAATTTTTTGATAAGGGCAATGTTCGAGTCTAATTTTAAAGAGTTTATGTATGCGTAATCCCCAGCTATTGTTATAATCAATCACCATGCTTTTCAAGAAAGAGTTGAGATACTTATTTTTTTTGTAAAAACACATTTGAAAACTTTTTTGCAACAAATATTTTCATTTTGCAGCATATTTGTTTTGTTCTTATTTTCTTATCAGTATAAACACACGATTGATTTTTTCAAAAAATACGATCCAACTTTATATTTAGGTTTGTTGGTTTTAATTTACTTAATATGTTTTTTTATTCGTAACAGTGCAAACATTAAATTTCATAAATATCTTGTTGTGTTTAGCCTTTTTGCGTTATGGCTGCTGGGATCATATTTTTGGTCTTCCTCAAGCGCTTATGCCTTTGCTAAAAGCGTGCGATTTTTAGTATATGTTGTGCCTACATTTTTTCTATCAGCCATAGTAATAGCACCATCTTCTGAGCGCTTAGGTAATTTTATCGTAGCGCTTCTAACTTTTAGTGGGGCAATCTTAAGTATTGCGTTATTAACTTATTTTCAAAACCCAGAAATATTACCTAACCTCTTTGGTACTAATTATTTAGTAACAGGGCAAACCATAGGGCTAGGTGCAGTTATTTTAGGAGCAAAATATTTTCACAAAAAGAATTGCGCAACAGTTTCGAAAGATACCTTACTAATCGCGGGTGTAATAATCACTTCGTTGTTTTTGGAATTACATATTGGCGGTCGAGGTCCTTTACTAAGTACGTTAATTGTTCTTGGTGGATTGTGCGTAGTCTTTCTTAAAAACAAACCTCAAAAACTTTTAATTGTTAGTTTGGTTAGCATAATAGGTGTTGCTGTTGGCTTTTGCTTAATAAAATATGTGGAACATGACAATTTGCCAATTTCATTACAAAGAATATTTTCTGAGGGAGGAATAAAATCATTAACCCTCAGGCTTGAATATTACGAATCTGCCTTACAGTGCTTTCAAACATATTTATTTAAAGGGGTAGGTATTGGTAGCTGGCCTGATTATTATGGCTTAGAAAAATTATACAACACTGAGTGGCACCCCCATAATATTTTTTTAGAGATTGCTGCGGAAACAGGTTTGGCTGGACTGATTTTATTTACATGTTTGCTAGTGGCACTAATTAAAAAAGCACAAAAGCAATTACATAGTAATGAGCCTTTGCTAACTATATTGCTATGTGGAGCTGTTTTTTGTTTTCTGAATGCTTTGAAGTCTGGTGATCTTAACGACAATATAGTGTTATTTGCTTTTGCAGGATTAATTGTTGGTTTTGAACGAAAAAAGGAGCGCGAATGCGCTCCCTTAAACTAAAAAACTTAAATATTTTAAATTTAAGACATTCTGCCTGAAGCTTTAAGAGCCTTCTCAATAGCTTCAAAGCCTTCAACTACTCGAGAAAGAAGACGCTTTTCTAAGTTTGCTCCAGCAACATCTTTTGCTAATTTTTTCGTTTCAGCTGAAGGTTCTCCGGATTCTAATATTACTTTTCTTAAAAGTAAGTTTTTTACTTTCAATTCTTCGTCAGCTTCTTTTGCAAAGAGACGTGCTGTATTACCAATGCGGCATAAATTATTTAGTGTGAATGTATTAAAAGTTAAAGAAAGGTCACCAGATTCCATAGCAGAAGTTGAGAGGATTTGAGCCAACTCAGCTGTAACTTCTATTAGTACTGGTCTGATTTGCTCTTGTAAATGTGGGTGATCGCTAAACGATAAACGCAATTCGGTTCCTTTCTGCAACCCACCTAAAAAATGTACCAACGTGTTTTGTTCCCAGACTTGATGGTGATATCCGCCACAATACTGATATGGGGTTGCAAATCGAGGCGTTAACAACATCTCAAAAACACCAGCTACTCTGTCTAAATCTAGTGAATATAAACGACTTTTTTCTTCTGCTGCGCGTAATTCTTTGGCAACGAAAGTTGCACATTCTTCCGTGCCTTCCATTGTTCTTAATTCGGCGATCCTAGCGCTATATTTTTCTTTTAATCTTTCATAATGCTCAACTAAGCCTTCTGCGGCGCAAAGCTTACTGCTTACTGCTACAACTAAACATAGAGCGTAAAAATAATTTTTCTTCATGGTATTAATCTCCGTTGGTTAATTTATTGTCTCTCAATAGCAGACTCAAAATAAATTAGCTACCGTTTTCTTTTTTCGGCACAAATCTTGCATGATAGAGAGAAACAAACAACAATAATAAAAATTATGCCTTTATTTTTATTAGCTTGCTTATTGCTTAGCGGATGCAATCCATTTGGAGCATTTCGTCCAACATCTGATGAAATACAAAGCGCGAACTGGGCGCCCAATCCTGATAAACCAAAACCCAAGAAACAATTGTTTTGTTATCGAACGTTGGGTGAGCCGATGTGTTATGACCATGAACTTGATGAAAGTGAGCGTCATAGATTAATTGGGAAAACTGCTGAGCCGCAAGAAAAAGACCCAACTAAATCTACTTTTTCTAGCTGGGTTCCAAGTGCTCTTCGCTAAAACTTAAAGAGTTTAAAATGGAATATCGTCATTTAATTCGTCGAAATGACTAGGCAAAACACTACCGCCAGCATCGCCTTCAATACCATGGTGATCTCCGCCGCCCCTGCTGTCTAGAAGCGTTAGCTCTCCTCGGAAACGAGAAAGAACTACCTCGGTGCTGTAGCGCTCAACATTATTACTATCAGTCCATTTACGTGTTTGAAGGCTGCCTTCAATGTAAACCTTAGAGCCTTTGCGTAAATATTTTTCAGCAACTTCACCCAAACGATCATTAAATAGAACAACTCTGTGCCATTCTGTGCGATCTTTGCGTTCACCTGATTGCTTGTCTTTCCAGCTTTCACTGGTTGCTACTGAAAATGACACAATTTTTGAGCCATCTTGTGCGTTACGGACTTCAGGATCTTTTCCTAAATTTCCAATTAAAATAACCTTATTTACGGAGCCTGCCATAATTGCCCTTTTGCTGTGAAAAATTTATAGTGACACCAGTAGTTAACAAAATTATATAGAAGTTGGCAACATGGAAGTGGCATTTAGTGTTACACCAAATGCAGCAGTGCATATTCAGAAAATCCTTGAAACTGAATCCCAGGGCAGCAGATTTCGTATTTCTGTGCAGGGTGGAGGGTGTTCAGGATTTCAATATAATTTTTTAATTGATGCTGAATTAACACCAGATGATAAAATTTTTACCCAAGGAACAACAGAAGTCGTGTTAGATTTTATTTCATTGGGATTGCTTAATGGTTCTCAGTTAGATTATGTGGAAGATTTAACCGGGGCAAAATTTGTTATAAAAAATCCCAACGCAGCATCCGCTTGTGGTTGCGGCAATTCTTTTTCGATTTAAAATATATGAAAATTGTCACCTGGAACGTTAACTCAGTACGTGCACGATTGCCGCACGTTGAGAATTTTTTGAAGGACCATCAACCAGATGTCTTGCTACTGCAAGAATTAAAATGTGAAAAACATGCTTTTCCGCTATCACTTGAAGAATTTGGGTACAATTGTGCTGTGTTTGGTCAAAAGACCTATAACGGAGTTGCGATTTTATCAAAATATCCTATAGAAGATGTGCAGATGGGGATTCCATTTTTTGAAGACGCTTCGTCTCGTTACATTGAAGCATTTACAAACGGAGTACGAGTAGCCAGCGTGTATGTGCCAAACGGTCAAGAAATTGATTCTGCAGCCTATTTGTATAAATTAAATTTTTTCCAAGCACTTTATAACCACGCCCAATACCTATTAACTTTGGATGAACAAATCGTGATTGGGGGAGACTTTAATGTGGCTCCTACGGATGATGATGTTTACAATCCGGTCCTATGGAAAAACCAAGTGTTATGCAGTACAAGAGAACGAGAAGCTTTTCGAAAAATTGTGTATGCTGGCTTTACTGATGCAATAGCTCAAAGCACCCAAGGATCAATGCCATATACTTGGTGGAATTATCGACAGGGTGCATTTGCAAAGGATGGTGGTCTTCGGATTGATCATTTGCTACTATCACCCCAAGCAGCAGATAGCTTAGACACCACAATAGTGCACCGCTACATGCGTGGATTAGAAAAAGCTTCGGACCATGCGCCGGTTGAAGTAACGTTAAAAAATTAAAGGAGCAGAACGTGACAATTTCATTAACGGATGTTGCAAAAATTTCAAAATTATCAAGCATACGTTTGAGTGATGCTGAAAAAGTGGTTATGCAAACTCAGCTTGCAGGTATTTTTAGTTGGATAAATCAATTAACAGAAATTGATGTGAGCAATGTTAACTTAAATGATTTTCCGCAAGCACAAATGTTTGAGCGCGAAGATGTTGTGACAGCTCCTAATCAAGTAAAAGAAGTTACTCAGAATGCTCCACAAGTAGCACATGATATGTTTGCTGTGCCAAAAGTTGTTGAATAAGGAATACCCATGAATACAAAAATTACATTAAGCCAAGCAAAGCAAATGCTTGAAAAAAAAGAATGCTCTTCAACAGAATTGGTGCAGGCGTTTATTAATCAAGCAACTTCAAAGCGTAACCTGAATTGTTTTATTACAGAAACTTTTGACAATGCTCTTGTGCAAGCAGCTGAAGCAGATAAGCGAATTGCTAGTGGAAATGCTTTACCTTTAGATGGTTTGCCTATTGCTAACAAAGATTTATATTGCACTCAAGGTGTACGTACTACTGCTGGTTCAAATATATTGAAGAACTTTATTCCTCCATACGAGTCAACTGTATCAGGGAATTTAAAAAAGGCTGGTGCAATTAGCCTTGGTAAATTGAACATGGACGAATTTGCTATGGGATCAGCAAATTTA
>CAYUNR010000005.1:0-42484 GCA_964446295.1 uncultured Candidatus Finniella sp.
GAATGATTTGAGTAAAGAAATTTCTAAAATACAATTCCCGAGTAATCAGCTTTGTCTATTATTATCGCGTGAAATTCTTAAAACAAAATATCCCTCACTCCCTTGATAAATATGTTAAAATAATGTTTGTTAATGAAAAAAACTAAAATTTTATTTATGTCTCTTTTGTTCTTTACATTTTTCCATTTAGAGAAAATGTATGCTGATGTTATTTATGAAATGGAAAATTCTGATAAAAAAAAAACAGAAGTAAAAACAGAAGACAAAGCAGATAGAAAAATTGATTTTAGCCGAGATGATATTTTCAAAAAAATTAGAAGAAGCAACAGGCAAATTAGCTGACGATCCGGCGTTTTTCCATAAAAAAAATGACCTCGGACCTGTAGAAGGCAGTTCTTGAAACTGATCAAATTTTCTATAGGGATGAACCAAGAAAGAACTCTACTGCATTTTTTCTAATTTAACACGATTTTAATTAAATTACGAAATAAATGTCACGAAAATCTATCAACCTTCGCTATGAATCTTTACAATCAACGCATCAATTTTAGCAGCTTGATCAAAATGATTATCCAGGTAGAAATGTAACTCTGGTGCAATTCTAGTTTTAAGTTGTTTAGCAAGAGACTTACGTAAATACCAAGCATTAGCACGCATAAACTTCACAACAATTTCCTGCCCGATACCACCCAATGGCATAACCCCGATTTGAGCATGGCGTAAATCTGGCGATACAGTCAGTTCAGTAATTGTAATGGGGGCTTGTGGTTTTAATAAATTATCATCCTCATCACGCTCAATTGGCAAACTATCACGCTGCAATTGCTGACATAATAAAAACCGTACTTCTTCAGCAACACGTTCTTGACGGTGACTTGGTGCTTTTGTTGGAACAAAAAGTTTTAACATGATTTCTCCTTCATCTTTATTAAGATGGGAACTTTTTTAGAATTTCCAAGAGCACGCCTTGAAAAAAATAAATAATGAAAAATAAAACAATAGGAGAAAGATCCCATCCACTAATGGGAGGTATGATTCTTCGAATAGGCGCTAATGCCGGCTCAGTAATGCTTTGAAGAAAATTGTGAATGCTATAAACCACAGAATTATACTTGTTAACAATTTCAAAGGCTTCAAGCCATCCCAGAATAATATAAATTGATACGCCTAATTTATACAGGCCGAGCAAATCATGCAGCACGTTAAGAAGCGGCGCTATAATAAACATAAGAATAATCCAAAATTATTTTTTTGTAGTGTAGCCCAGAATGAGAATGGATTCAAAAGCTAATCGAGCAAAATTTTATTAGCAAACGCTCTTGCTCAAAATATTTAGTAACCTTAGGATCGCAGAAAGTCTTAAATACAATTCATATGCCTTATATCTCAACTTGGCTAAAATCGTTAATAGTAGCCGTAATGCTGATGGTAGTCGTTGGCGGAGCCACTCGCCTCACCCATTCTGGGCTTTCAATGGCTCAATGGAAGCCACTGCATGTATTACCACCTATTACACAACAAGCATGGGATGACGAATTTGGATTATACCAACAAACCCCCGAATACAAACATGTCAACAAAGGCATGTCGTTGAGTGAATTTAAATGTATTTATTGGTGGGAATATGGGCACCGCTTTCTTGGCAGGATTGTTGGTCTACTGGTTTTGCTTCCATTGTTTTTTTTATTCAAACATATCCCCAATTGGTTAAGAGGACGCATTGCCATTGTATTTTCTTTGGGAGGAGCACAAGGAGTCATTGGTTGGTGGATGGTTAAAAGCGGCTTAAAAATTGACCCAACTGTTAGTCATATTCGCTTGTGCATTCATTTGGTTATGGCATTTATTATCTTGTCAGTTTTAGCGAGAGCGCTGTGGAGATTCGAAGGTAAACTGTTCAAAAAAATATGCCTAAGAGATGCAGCGTTATTGACATTAATTGGCCTAACAATTATTTATGGAGCCTATGTAGCGGGACTGAAAGCAGGACTAATATATAACACCTTCCCCCTTATGGAAGGCCAGTGGATACCACATGAGTGGAATTTTTATCTTCCTGTTTGGACAAATTTTATTAACAACCCAGCAACTGTACAGTGGTTGCACCGCTTACTAGCCCTTGCAACTGTTGCATACTCTACAGTTTTATGGATAAAGCATGGAGTAACTTATCGGTTGATTACGATTAAAATAACAGCCCAAGTGGCTCTAGGCATTTCAACGCTTCTGTTACAAGTTCCATTAGCTGTGGCATTACTTCACCAAGCTTGGGCAATGGTTGTATGGATGATTGCCCTAAAGACGGTATGGGTAAAGAAATAAGAGGCTGTAATTCGTTTTTTTCTAACTTAGCTGAACCAACAGTTCTTATTGATCCACCGGGTTTTTCTTTATTTTCTGCTGTTGTCTCAGATGGTGCAGATGATTGAGTGCTACAAGTTACTGAACTTAGTAAATGATTTTCTTCATCCTCTTCGAAAAAATCATAATCTACAACTTCATCAGCCATTAATGGAAATAAGAAAAATAAAATCAACAAAAATCGCATAATATTTATATGTCATATCTAATGATTTACATATAGGAAGTTTTATTGCGTTTTACCAATAAGATTAAAAAAGACCGACAAAAGTTGATTTAAGGACGCATCTTCAAACGACGAATACGACGTGGATCGGCTTCCAACACTTCAAATTCTCCACCTTCTGGATGGCGAATAATTTCTCCACGCACAGGAACGCGACCAGCTAAGAAGACGACTAAACCGCCAATCGTATCAATATCGTCATCCTCTATGCTTAACATAGGAAAACTACCCAATACTTCTTGTAGCTCTTCTAAAGGCACGCGCCCATCTGCGATAACAGTGCCATCGGCTTTAATTTCAATTTGCTTTGTATCTTCAATTTCAGTGGCATCTTGAATATCACCAATCACTTCACTAATAACATTTGAAAAGGTAACCAGCCCGTCTATTCCACCATACTCATCGACAACAAAAGCAATACGAGAAGCAGATTCACGCATTTGCACAAGCAAATCCAAGGTTCGCATAGAAGGGGGTATGAATAAAACATCTTTAACTAGATGCTTTATTGGCATTTGACGTCCATTTTGAAGCCAGGCAAGAACATCTTTTATATGTATAACGCCAACGATATGATCAAGAGTATCACTGCAGATAGGCAAAAAACTTAGATTGTTTTTAACCATTAGTTGAATCATTTCGTCAGCATCACCTGTAATGCAAGACGAAATAATATCTGCTCTTGGAATCATTACGTCTTGGGCTGTTAACTCACGTAGGTTTAAGACATTTTCTAAAAGCGCACGTTCGCCAGATTCTATCGACGGCTCTTCTTCTTCGCTCTCCTCGATAAGCTCTTCGATTGTACCTCGAAGAGTTTCTGGCTCTGACTTCTTAAATAATTTTACTAAATTTTTGATTATCATAACTATTGGTATGGGTTGTTAATGTTAAGAGATTTTAAGATTGCCACTTCTTTTTCTTTCATACACTCTTCATCAGTATCAGATTCATGATCGTAACCTAACAGGTGCAACATACCATGAACAGCCAAATGATTAAAGTGATCTAAGAAAGGTTTTTTTTCTGTTTTTACTTCTTCAAGCAATGTTTCAAAACCAAAAACCAAATCCCCCAACATAACCGGGTAAGGACTGTTTTTAGGCAAACAACGTAATTCGTCTTCACTTAAATTTGGAAATGATAATACATTTGTTGGCTTATCTTTTCCACGATATTCAAGATTTAAAGCATGAATTTCAGTATTGTTTGTAAACAAAACGCTAACTTCAACTTTTGCTCGTATTTTTATTTCGTCAATGACTCGCTGAATAATTTTATGAAGCAGCTCATGCCATTGATCTGGCATATACCATTCAAGCCATCGATCGTCGTCAATATCTATTAATACTTCAAGATTACTACTATCGTCGTGCATCGCTCAATTTCGCTTCTTTGTCGTATGCAACGACAATTTTTGAGACGACTGGGTGTCGCACAATGTCATTTTCATCAAAGTTAATAAAAGCAATATCAGAAATATTTTTCAAAATTTTTGCAGCTTGTTTTAGACCCGATTCTATACCGATTGGTAAATCAATCTGCGAAAGGTCACCGGTAATAACCATACGTGCATTATTTCCGAGTCTTGTTAAAAACATTTTCATTTGCACAGGAGTTGTATTTTGAGCTTCATCCAGTATTACAAAAGCATTAGACAATGTACGTCCCCGCATAAAAGCAAGAGGAGCTATTTCTATTTCACCGTTTGTAAGTCTGCGTTCGACCTGATCGGCTGGGAGCATATCATGCATAGCATCGTAAAGAGGGCGTAAATATGGATCCACTTTCTCTCGCATATCACCTGGAAGAAACCCAAGCTTTTCTCCAGCTTCAACTGCCGGGCGCGTTAAAATAATTTTATCAATTTTTCCCGCAATCAGCATCGAGACACCAACTGCCACAGCAAGATAGGTTTTTCCGGTACCCGCGGGGCCAATCCCAAAAATCATGTCTTTGTTTTGCATAGCAGTCAAAAATTCCGCTTGGTTAGCTGAACGTGGAAAAATCGTCTTTCGCTTTGTGGCAATGCTAATTTTTCCATTGGGAATATTTGTATCATGATGATGCAAGCTAACAGAACTACTTACAGTTCTAATAGCATCTTCAACACTTTGTGGATTAATTTCCTGACCTTTTGTCAGTTGCGTGTAAAGATATTGCAGCGTATTTTTTGCGTAACTAATGTCATTTGCATCAGAGCCACTTATTGAGATTTGATTCCCTCGTGCAGCAATAGTCACACCAAAACGATTTTCAAGTTGTGTAAGATTTGTGTCACTAGGCCCAACAAGCTGGGAAAAAAGAGTATTATCAGAAAATTCTAGTTGTTTTGTCGTATTTTGATCGCTCAAATGCGCTCTCCGCTCAAACTATTTCCATACCCATTACTTATTCTAACGCTTAATAAGTTACCAAATAGTGAAGAATCTCCATTAAGTGTAACCGATTGCATATAAGCTGTTTTTCCAACCACCTGCCCCGGTATTTTGCCTTCCCGTTCAAACAATACTTCCATTTTTTGACCAACCATAGATTGGTTAAATGCTATTTGCTGCGCATTAATTAAATCTTGAAGTTCTGTTAATCGCTCTGATTTTATATCTTCTGCAACTTGAGTTTGCAAAATACTAGCTGGTGTTCCTGGCCTAGGGCTATACTTAAAAGAATAAGACTGCACATAACCAACATTCTTTATCAGTTCAAGTGTATCTTTGTGATCTTTATTAGTTTCCCCTGGGTAACCAACAATAAAATCAGATGAAAATTTTATGTCTGCACACGCAATGCGTAATTTTTCTATTATTTTTAAATAGTCAGCAGCTGTGTGCTTTCGATTCATAGCATTAAGAATAAGATCACTTCCTGATTGAACAGGCAAATGCAAAAAAGGCATCAGCATTGGAACATCGCGATGAGCGTTATACAATTCATCATGCATATCAAGAGGATGAGATGTTGTGTAACGAATACGTTTGATCCCGTCTAATTCTGCAAGTGCATAAATCAAACGTCCAAGGGACCATTCACTACCATCAGGCCCTTCTCCGTGATAACCATTTACATTTTGCCCTAAAAGAGTAATTTCTTTAGCACCTAAAGAAATTAAGTGTTTTGCTTCTTCTAATATAGTTTTTGCTGATCTTGAGTATTCAGAACCGCGTGTATATGGAACCACGCAAAAATGGCAAAATTTGTCACAGCCTTCTTGGACAACAAGAAAAGCACTAGCCGGCGTTTCATTTGCCGCTGGCAGAAAGTCAAATTTACTGATTGCAGGGAATTGCGTGTCGACTATTTTTCTACGCTTACCTTTTACTCTTTGCTCAATCTGAGCCAACATTTCAGGCAAACGATGGTAACTTTGAGGGCCAAAAACCATATCTACATAAGGAGCCTGCTTAGTGATTTCTTCGCCTTCTGCTTGACCAACACAGCCACCAACAGCAATGATCATATCATTATTGTCTTCTTGGTTTTTTCGATCTTTTTTTACAGTGTTCAAACGACCCAAGTCAGAAAAAACTTTATGTTCTGCTTTTTCACGAATATGACAGGTATTTAAAATGGAAACGTCGGCGTCATCGTATGTGTCTGTAATACGATAACCATGAGGCTTAAGCAAATCGGCCATCTTCTGCCCGTCATAAACGTTCATCTGACAGCCGTAGCTTTTAATATAAACTTTCTTTAATTTAGCAGTCATGCCTTATTTAGAAACGGCAGCAACTTGACTAATAGCACCATTTGATTGATCAACAAACTGAACACGTTTACGACGACCTGTTTGACCAAGACCTGTGTTCTTAGCAATTTGGCTACGACGTCGTGCATAATTTGGAGCAACCACAGGATAATCAGGAGCCAAACCCCAGCGTTCTCTGTATTCATCAATGCTCATCTTATAAACAGTATTCAAGTGACGTTTCAGCATTTGAAGTTTTTTACCGTCTTCCAAACAAACGATGTAATCATCTTTTATAGAATCTTCAATTGGCACTGCTGGCACTAACGGACCAGACTTGCGGAAGCCATGACCATGACGAGCCAAGTCTTGCACCGCACTATGGATTTTTTGCATAACACCTTGAATGTCAGCTACTTCTACATGATTGTTGCTGATGTAAGCACATACTATATCAGCTGTGATGTTAAGAACGTCTAATTGTGTTGTTGATTCAGTCATACATAACCTATTTTTTATTTAAACATGTTACACTTATAGTTACTCTCAATTAAAAACGCAATCTATTTTTTCAATAATAAGATTTTTTTTTATTTTTTGCTGGATTTGAAGGTTACTCCCGGGAACATTAAGATGATAATTGCCACTAAATATAAAAATGTAAAAAATTAACATCATGAACGCGGCACCTCTTTGCAAGGAAGCAATGCCAAGCTAGGATAAATAAAAAAGCGTCTGATAATTTTGCCTGATCTCACTATATTCATCGCTTTCATTCTTCTGGTTGCTCTAGTTATTGTAGGAATTAGCTACAAGCGAGTTCTTTTTCAAAAACAAACAGCCGAAGCAAAGCTTGGCGCATACCGCATTTTGATTCATCATTTACCTTTTTCTTGGTGCAGTTGGTACGTAGGTGAAGATCGCGTCATCACATCTCAAAATTTTCTGAAATTACTTGGTATAGATGAGCAACGCTCATTTGGACAGCAAGATTTATTTCGTCTTTTTGGACAATCATCGCTAAGTCAGTTTCAACGCGCTTTGCAGCACCTGTACGCATATGGTGGAGAATTCAGTTTACAGTTAACAATAGAGCACCCTCATGAAAGAGAGTTGGTGGTAAATGGATCTTTAATTGAATTTGAGCATTATCAGCATATTTTTCCATCAAAGCTCAGCCCTGTAAAGCAGATGATCATTTTAAGTTTGCAAGATGTCACCGCATCATCAAGCGATCTACGACGTCAACAACGACAATTTATAGAATTTGAGCAAGAATTAGACATGCTTAGACAATACGTTGAGCATATTCCCATTGCCATTTGGTTTCGAGACCTACAAGGACGCATTCGTCACTGCAATAACTTTTATGCAAAAGCGCTAGAAACATCTCCTTCGAGAATAATAGCGGAAAGTATTGAATTAATTAAAAAGCCATCCAATGTTCTGGTGGAAAACTTAAAAGAACAAACTATAACTCAGCAACATGCAGTTATAGAAGGACAACGAAGACTATTAGAAATTCAAGAAATTCCCATCCCTAAAAAAGGAAGTATAGGGTTTGCACGAGATATTACTGAATTAGAGCAATGGGAAGGTGATCGCCAGCGACACGATCAAGCACAACGCGAAATATTAGAAAATCTTTCAAATCCCATAGCAATTTATGGAGCAGACACTCGTCTTCAATATTTTAATTCAGCCTATCTTAAAATATTCCAATTTCAAGAGGCATTTTTATATAGCAGGCCACGATTTAGCGAAGTTTTAGAGGATTTGCGCAAACGACGAAAAATGCAAGAAGTCAATGATTTTCCGAAACATAAAGAAAAACGCAATGCCTTATTTAATACTATCTTTGAGCCCATTCATGAAATCCATCACCAACCGGATGGTACATTTTTAAAAATGACCCTGTCTCCCCATGCTTTAGGCGGCATTCTACTGATTTTTGAAGATATTACCGATAAGCTAGCGCTAGAACGTGGATACAAAACACTTCTAGCTGTTCAAAAAGAGACCATTGATAATTTACACGAAGGGTTAGCTGTCGTTGGAAGTGATTTACGTTTACGCCTTTGCAATAAAGCTTTTAGTGAACTGCTAAAGCTTACTGAAGAACAATATAAAACAGGAGCCCATGTAACAGATATTTTACAAGCTGCGAAACCTTTGCTGTTTGATGAATCTTTCAACTATTGGAAAGATCATATTCATGAACTATGCGAGAATCGCACCCCATTCACAGAATTAGTTGATTCAGTCAATAGTCTAAAAATCCAAATTTCTTATATTCCTTTGCCTGATGGCTCACACTTATTTAGCTTTGTTGATATTTCAGACAGGTGGAGATTCGAACAAACCATTAGAGAACGTAACGAAGCTTTAGAACAAGCAGATCGGTTTAAAACAGATTTTATTTCTCATGTTTCATACGAACTGCGTGCACCTTTAAATACCATTGCAGGGTTTATTGATATTTTGCGCAATCAATATTTTGGCCCATTAAACGAACGTCAGGTTGATTATTGTCAGGGAATATCAGAATCTAGTCAAAAGCTTATGCAGCTAATTAGCGATATGATCGATTTAGCAAGCATTGAAGCTGGAAAACTTGCTCTTCATTATCATGAAATTGAACTCGTGCGTTTTCTTGAATCATGCTCCGCGCTTATTAAAAATCGTGCTTACGACCAAGGTGTTGAATTATCTGTCGTTAATAATACTAACATCGATGTGTTCAACGGAGATGAAAAAAGATTAAAACATGTAATGTTTAATTTATTAAGCAAGGCACTAAAATTTACCTTACCGGGGGGGCGCATTAGCATTGTAGCATTCCATGTTGAAGATCAGCCAGAAATGCTTGGCTTATGTGTTTCTGATAGCGGAATTGGCATCAGCGCAACAGATCAACAAAAGATTTTCGATATGTTTGAGCATGGTTCACGTTTACACACCACAAAAAAAGGAGCTGGCTTAGGCCTACCATTAGTTAAGAAGTTGATAGAATTGCATCAAGGTCAGGTTTACATAACTTCAAAAGTCAATGAAGGCACTCAGGTTATTCTTCACTTGCCAATAGAGCAGCCCCCTTTACTTTGACAAAACGAATCTCCATCACTCTTAAAAAATCCTGCCAAGTAGTTCATGCGCAAGCTACCACCCAGAAACCATTCACGATTATACAAAGAATAATTTAGCCCTTTTAACGAAATTGTTTTGAGCCCCTGACTTTCCATTAAAACTACCAATTCAGAAGGCTCAACGAATTTTTGCCAATTGTGAGTGCCAACAGGAACTTTTCGAGCCAAGTATTCAGCGCCCAAAATACCCACCACATAAGAAAATAGAGTGCGGCTCAAAGTTGATAGAATCAACACTCCTCCTGGATTTAATTTTTCTGTAAGATCGTTAAGAAATGCTTGTAAATCATCCACATGCTCAACAACTTCAAGACACGTGACAATATCGTAAGTGTTTTTTAATTTTTTAAAATCATCACATAAGTAATTAATATCTAGATTTTGTTCAAGAGCATGAGATTTTGCCATCTCAATAGCTTGAAAGCTTGCATCAATTCCAGTAACCACTGCCCCTAGCCTTGCAAGAGGTTCGCAAACAATGCCCCCACCACAGCCCACATCAAGCACTTTTAGATTTTTCAAGCCATCTAAAGAAAAACGCTGCTTGGCTATATCTTTAATAAAACGAATCCTGGCTGGATTCATGGAATGCAGCACACCAAATGCCCCTTGTTCATTCCACCACTGAGATGAAAGATTATCAAAATGATCAGTTTGCGGAGCATTTTTCATTATTATTTAAAATTCCTTTTTAACAATTTCAATTTTTGTTTTATATTGAGCGTTCGCTCTCTTGATATTTACCATTCAACATACCATATTCAGATCATGGCACTTTATATTTTAAAATTCGGTGGGACTTCCGTTGCAAATCTAGCACGACTAGAGCATGCTGCCCAAGTTATTCGCCAGGAAATACTTAACGGCAACCAAGTTGTTGCTGTTGTATCTGCTATGGCTGGCATTACAGATCAATTGGTTGGGTATTCCAAAGCGTTATGCCCCCATGAATCAACTCCTGAACATGATGTGGTTGCAAGCGCAGGAGAGCAGGTAACTGCTGGGTTACTTGCTTTAGCCTTAAAAAAAGCTGGAATGAGGGCACGTTCGTTTTTAGCATGGCAAATTCCTATTCACACAGACTCTGTAGCTACTAATGCACGTATTCAGCATATTAACCCAGATAAAATATTACAAAGCCTTAGTTCTGGAGAAATTCCTGTCGTCTCTGGATTTCAAGGGCTCAGCAAAGAAGGCATGATTACAACCATTGGCCGAGGTGGATCTGACACTACAGCAGTTGCGATGGCAGTTGCTCTAAAGGCTGACCGCTGCGATATTTACACAGATGTTGACGGCGTATACACAGCAGATCCTCGGCTAGTTCCTGAAGCGCGTCGTCAAGATACGTTAAGCTACAGTGAAATGTTTGAAATGGCAGCAGCTGGTGCTAAGGTTTTGCAAGCACGCTCTGTTGAAATGGCCATGAAACATGGTGTTCGATTACGTGTGTTATCAAGCCTGACAGATTCTCCTAGGGGAACTGAGATTATTGAAGACAAATATGCCGTAGAAAAAGAAAATATCACTGGCATTGTGCATAGCCTACAAGAAGCAAAAGTCACCTTGAAAAATTTAAAAGATCAGCCTGGCATTGCCGCCAAGCTTTATACAACTATGGGGCAGTCAGATATCCTAATAGATATGGTAACTCAGTCGCATACTCGTGAAGGTTGTTGCGATATGGACGGCATGATTAGCCGTAGTGATATTGAGCGCTTTAGCGAAACAATGAATAATTTCAAAGAAAGCCTTGGTTTTTCTGATATATCGATTGATAAAAATGTTGCAAAAATCACTGTTATTGGAATTGGTCTTCGCAGCAACATGGATATTCCAGCATTAATATGTAGAACGTTGGCAGATGAGGGGATTAACATTCATATGATTTATTCATCTGAAATTAAAATGTCTCTTGTTATTAACCAACAATCTTTGCAACCTGCTTTGACAGCTCTTCACAAGGTGTTTTGCCTTGATCAATCTTCTTCACAAAAGGCCGCTTAAAATGACATATTCTTCCACTTCTCTTGAACATTTGAGTAAACGAGGATGTGAATTTCTTGGAACTAAGTATGCAATTTTAGGCGGGGCAATGACGTGGGTATCAAACCATCATTTAGTTGCTGCAATTTCAAATGCCGGTGGTTTTGGTGTATTAGCTAGTGGTGCAATGTCACCTGATATATTGTCTCAAGAAATTACTAAAACAAAAACAATAACCACTAAACCTTTCGGTGTGAATTTAATCACGATGCACCCTATGCTTGAACAAATGATTGATGTTTGTGGACAGCACAAAATACGTCACGTAGTTTTGGCAGGTGGACTGCCAAATTCTGCCAGCTTTACTCGATTGAAAGAGTATGGATGCTTAGTAATTGGTTTTGCTCCTGCTCTGGTGATTGCTAAAAAGCTTATAAAAATGGGGGCAGATGCATTAGTAATTGAAGGAAGTGAAGCAGGCGGACACATTGGTCCAGTTTCAACCAGTGTTTTGGCCCAAGAAATTCTTCCTCAAATACATGAAGTACCTGTATTTGTGGCAGGGGGTATCGGCCGTGGTGAAGCATTTGTTTCGTATTTAAAAATGGGCGCAAGCGGATGTCAACTAGGCACTAGATTTGTATGCGCGGAAGAATCACCCGCTCACGAAAATTTTAAACAAGCATTCATAAAAGCCCAGGCTCGTGATGCAGTTATTTCATTGCAACTAGACCAACGTTTTCCCGTTATCCCTGTAAGAGCTTTAGCCAATAAGGCAACCAAAGAATTTTTAGAAGTGCAAGCATCTGTCATTAAAGAATATGATAGTGGCATAACTGACTTAAAAGAAGCTCAGCTAAAAATAGAGCATTATTGGGCAGGAGCTTTACGACGCGCAGTTATTGACGGCGACATTGAAAATGGATCGTTAATGGCAGGACAAAGTGTAGGCATGGTAGATAAAATTCAAGCAACTGAAGATATTATTAGCGAGCTGGTTGAACAAGCTAATATTTTTTTAGGAGAAAACCAACCTAAAGTCGCTTAATTAAGAAGCTTAATAACTTCGAGTATTTTACGTACAAATTAACAAGCTACTTGAATGCCAATCATTCATTCATCATAATATCAGCAACATCGAGTACGTTGAGAAACAAAATGTCGCAATTAGAAGCCCTCAATACGACCCCTCAACTTTTGCGCTTTGGTGACTCACAATTATATGAAGTATCATTACCATTCAAGTTACCTGACGAAATGCCTTTGGTGCACCAAACGTTACAACTAATGGAACAAGCAACCAAGAACTTGGGAATTGTTGGCATTGCCGCTCCACAAATAGGAATTTTAAAACGTCTTGTTATGTTTGAAGTGCCTGCTGAACACCCACGATATAAAACTGACGGTGTAGCAATCCCAATGAGAGAGCTAATTAACCCCAGTTATAGACCCTTAAGTAATGAGCAAAATCTTGGATGGGAAGCTTGCCTATCCATTTCCGGAATGATGGGGAAAGTTCCAAGGTATACGCATATCGAATATACCTATACAGATCTTGAAGGAAAAATTCATACATATGAAGCATCTCATTTTCATGCAAGGATTGTGCAACATGAGCTGGATCATTTAGATGGGATTTTGTATCCGTTACGCATTAAAGACATGCGAACGTTTGGTTTTAGAGAAGAAATTATAATATCTGAAGCATTCTTAGAAAATAGAGAGTAAAATCAGAAGCAAAGTATATTTATGAAGCTTAAATTATCACCTCCTATCTGGCTTATCGTCATTATTGCTGGAATAGGTCAACTTTCAGAAACTGTTTATTCCCCTGCTTTACCTACAATTGCGCACGCACTTAAGGTAGAAGCCGCTTGGATTGAGTACACTTTAACAATTTATCTTTTAAGCTTTGGTCTAGGAACTTTATTTTGGGGGCGTTTGTCAGATTATTTTGGTCGTAGACTATGCGTTTTAGCTGGTCTTGGCATCTACATATTAGGGTCCTTTGGCTGTTACATGAGTGATTCATTAGCTTTATTAATGATCAGCAGGTTTGTTCAAGGATTTGGTGGTAGCATTGGTAGTGTTTTAGCGCAAGCTATTTGCCGCGATGCATTTTCTGGGCCAGCGCTTGGAAAAGCTTATTCATCAATTGTTGGGGCTTTAGCTTTTTTCCCAGCTGTTGGACCAATTATTGGTGGAATAATAACTCAGAAATTCAACTGGCCTATGATATTTATTTTCTTAATTTTTTGTGGCATTCTCATTTTTCTTATAACAGTAAAAAAATTACCAGAAACACTATCAACACATCAGAAAAACTTGCCCAGCTTATCTACTGTGCTATGCCAATTAGCAAAAGACCAAAAAGTTATAGGTTTTGGATTGCTTGTAGCAATGTGTAACGGAATTACTTTTAGTTACTATGCAGAAGGACCATTTTATCTTATTGAATTACTGGGCCTATCGCCCAGTCAGTATGGAACAACTTTTGTGTTGATGGCTTTCTCTACAATTATAGGAAGTCTTGTTTCTGGGAAAATGCAGACTCGCGTTGATCCTTTAACAATTATAAGCTATGGGCTTGATGTTATTTTATTAAGCAATTTTTTATTTTTCGGAAGCGTACTATTTAAGAGTATTTTTCACATTTCAAAATCAGGAATGTTAATTTTAACGATCGCCTTTATGATGGCAAACATGGCGGGTATATGTATGGTAACATCAAATGCTTTAGCAATATCACTGAAAGATTATAAACATGCCATAGGAACTGCTTCATCGCTGTTTGGTTTTTTTTACTATATAGGCATATCTCTATGCACCTTCGGTGTGGGATTAATACATAATGGCACACTAGTTCCAATGCCATTATATTTTTTGGGATTAGCCGTGCTGATGTTTGGCGCATTTAAAATTATTAAAAAGCCAATAAATTTAACCATCTGAAATAATTTCTAATAGCCATTTAAATCAAAAACTTGCAATGACTCTATTTCGTGCAACCCATCAGAACAGTGATGAGTAAAAATAATTGTCTTTTTTAAATTTAGCTGAGTATTGATCCACATATACGCTTGAGAACATCCGCGAGAATCTAAATGCGAAAAAGGCTCATCCAACAAAATGAGTGATTTTGAATTATGCAAAGTTAACCATAATGCAACTAAACGTTGTTGCCCCGTCGATAAGTCTTTGTATTTTATCTGTAAAAATTCTGGCCAAGGAAAATCTAACTGGGCAGACATAAAATAGGATAACTGCTGCTGCACGGTCAGCTGAGGCTTTAATGCGTTTTTTATACCTAAATATGCAAATTGCACGGCGACTTGAACTATACCTTTTTTTGGTTCAATTTCTTTCAAAAGTAATTTTAAAAAGGTTGTTTTGCCAGCACCATTTGACCCACATATTGCTAAAGCTGTACCGGGATACGCAGAAATATCTATAGGGAACAGACCTGAGATGCGAATGTAGGGGTGAACTAAACCCGAAGCTTGCATAGACATTTGCGATCTCTCACTAATATAGCTAAAATGCATGTAGTTATTTTCAATTTGTTATTATGACGAATTTACCACATTTCACAATGGCTAAGTCTCTTGTTACAGAAGAAGGCAAATTACTCTTTAAGCAGTGGCTGAAGTCACCCATGCAAATTGGGACATTTGCCTCCATATCTTTAAAACTTGCTCATTTGACTGCAAACCAACTTGAAGTAAACAATAACCCAACAGTTATTGAGATTGGCGCAGGAACAGGACGTTTAACCCAAGCTCTCTTAGCCAAAGGTGTAAATATTGATAAGCTTGCAATGGTTGAACTTGATCCAAAAATGTGTGATTTCTTGAAATGTTCACTACAAAGTCTTTACCAAGAAAAAACAAAATTCAAGATTATTCAAGGAAACGCAGAAAGATTATCCAGCCTTATTCCAAAAGCATGGATTGGAAAAGTTGATTACGTTGTTTCTGCTATTCCCTTAATGTGTTTTGAAGAAGCAGTGCGTGAGCGTATTATCCAAGCAGCTTTAGATGTGTTAAATCCGGTCACAGGCTCGATTTACCATGTTACATATAGCCCAGTGTCTCCAATAAAATTTATGGAGGGGGACATTTTACAAAAACGAGTTGTATCATTGTGGGGAAATATGCCGCCTGGATTTGTCTGGAAATTTACTCCCAAACGTTATTCACATAACTTTTCATAATGCATAATCACAAGAGCATTATCCTTTTTACATTAAAAATTGAAAGGGCTGGTTTATGATAGATTGGCGATCAATTTTCTTTGTGATCGGCGCAATGATTGCAAGCGTTTCTGCGGTTATGCTTATTCCTATAGGACACGGTTATTTATTTGGGGAAACACAAGACTGGCAGCTTTTCTTGATTCCTTTCTTTATCACAAGTAGCACCGGGGTGTTGTTGACCCTTACAAACTATCAAAAAAACCAAATAAAACTGGGAATTCGTGAAGCTTTCTTGTTAACTTTTTTGTCTTGGGTTATTTGCAGTTTTTTTTCAGGATTGCCAATATATTGGCTATCTCCAAATTGTACATTCGTTAATGCGCTTTTTGAATCAGTGTCTGCTTTAACAACAACTGGATTTTCAACTCTTAGTAATTTAGAAGAGCTCCCCAAATGCCTTATTCTATGGCGCGCCATTTTGCAGTGGTTAGGTGGAATCGGAATTATCGTTATGGCAATAACCATATTCCCTGTGTTGCGTATTGGTGGAATGCAATTGTTTCGCAGTGAATTTTCAGATAGATCTGAAAAAATTCTCCCAAGAGTTTCACAAATCGCAACAGGCATTTTATGTGCCTATTCCTTATTTACAATTATAGGGTGTGCAAGTTTAAGCTTATGCGGAATGGAAAGTTTTGATGCGTTTTGTCACGCAGCTTCAGCAATTTCCACAGGCGGACTTTCAACAAGAGATACTGGACTAGTAACTTTTGATAGCCCTTCTGTAGAAGTAATTTTAATGATCCTAATGATTATTGGTGGAAGCACCCTAATGTTATATATAAGGCTATGGCAAGGTGACTACAAAAGCATTATTCGCGATCAGCAACTTATGGGCTATCTTATGGCACTTTTCCTTGCAAGTGCATCTCTTAGTCTTTGTTTGGCATTTCAAGGAAAAACACTTGTAGATAGCATACGCATGGGTTGCTTCGTTGCTATTTCCACCTTAACAACAACAGGGTTTGTTTTATTTAATTACATGGACTTTGGCCCAACAATAATTACGCTAATTTTTCTATTATCTTTTATTGGTGGAAGCACAGGATCTACTTCTGGAGGCATTAAAATTTTCCGCTTCCAAATTATTGCTGCGTTTATTCATAATCATTTAAAACAACTGCGACGCCCTCATGGGGTATTTATTCCTATGTACCAGGGACAAAAAATTTCTGATCAATTAGTAGCGTCTGTCTTTTCTTTTATAGGGCTATATTTTGTAACCGTAGCCGTGCTTTCCATATTGCTTTCATTAACTGGACTTGATTTTGTAAGCTCACTATCTGGAGCTGTTGCAAGCGTAGGGAATATTGGCGCAGGACTTGGAAATGTTCTGGGCCCTGTTAGTAACGTAGATTCAATTCCGCTTTTTTCAAAAATATTTTTAATGGCAGGAATGATTTTAGGGCGACTAGAATTGCTAACCGCCCTTGTTTTCTTATCACCAAGTTTTTGGCGCCGTTAAGATAGCGTCGTTAATGCATGATCAACTTTACCAATTTCCAAAATTTTCTTTCTTAGATCTAAAAGTTGTGTAATCTCTGCCTTTTGCTTTTTTGTCCACCCACAATTGCATTTCTTCTCGAGTTGTGTAGTCTGCAAATTGCTCATGATAGGATGTGCCATTATTGGCAAAAATATCCACTGAATACTCGTCTTCATTGAATTGTACAACAGGGTGAATCTCAAATATTTTCTCAATTTCATCTTCTGGCGCAACAGAAACAGGCGCTATAAGTGCAACGCTAGATGTAGCCTCTTCTAAAACGGCAACTGGCAAAGCTAACTTTAATCTTTTACCTGAGTTTGGGGTTTTATTTTCTTTATCGCTTGCATTCGGTGCAATAGAAAGATTTTGTAAGCTTGACTTTATCCCTGAGGTTTGTTCACAAACGATACTTAATGTGGGGAAATAATCTGTTATTGCTCTCTTCTTGTCTGGCATGCTTGCAATTGATTTTGGTGAACAGCTACCTTCATCTTCACTTCCAAACACATTCAATGATGTGATCGTCAAAATTAGGCTTTTAAAAAAAATCGCCCTTAAATTTAACATAAAATATTCCTTACTAAATATATAAAAATGACTGTTAGAAATTTAATATGAAATATTTTGAATTATAAAATCAAATATTTTTATTTTACTAAAATTTTATTATCTGTTGTTAAAAATAAATAATAAAAGTTTTTAGAAAATCATTGCTACTAAAACTTAATAAAGTCCTTACAATATGGATAACCTGAGTTCCCTTTTTAAAAAAACCATGATACCTTTCTTGTGAAGGTTGCCTGGACAAGTGCCGCGCTAATCCGGTCAGGTTCGGAAGAAAGCAGCCGTAACGATTGGTAGTTGGGTCAGCGCAGCCTTCATAAATGGAAAAATTATGTCATATCGTGTTTTAGCCCGTAAATATAGACCTCAAAATCTTGAGCAATTAGTTGGTCAAGAAAATTTAGCGCAGAGCCTAAAAAATGCATTTGAGAATAATCGCGTTCCGCATGCAATTTTGCTTCATGGTATTCGAGGGGTTGGCAAAACAACAACTGCTCGCATTATTGCTAAAAGTTTAAACTGTTTAGGGGCTGATGGGACGATGAAGCAACCTCAGGTTACACCATGCGATGTTTGTGTGTCATGTCAGGGCATTTTATCAGACCGACATATGGATGTTGTGGAAATTGACGCAGCAAGCCATACCGGTGTTGATGACATGCGTGAACTTACTGAATCTTCTCGTTATAAAGCTGTGCAAGGTCGTTACAAAATTTTCATCATCGATGAAGTTCACATGCTTTCAAAATCTGCATTTAATGCACTTTTAAAAACATTGGAAGAACCTCCCCCCCATGTAAAATTTATTTTCGCTACTACAGAGATTAAAAAAATTCCAGATACAATCTTGTCACGTTGTATGCGCTTTGATTTAAGCGTAATGCAGCCAGCAAAAATTATTAAGCATTTACAAGATATTTTGGAAAAAGAAAGTATTCTTGCTGAAGCAGATGCACTAGCAATGATTGCTCGTGCTGCTGATGGATCAATGCGTGACGCTCTTAGCATAACTGATCAAGCTATTATGCTAAGTGGCAGCACAACAGTTTCTGTGACAATTGTTGAGGCCATGCTTGGCCTTAGTAGCCGTGATGCGCTATTTGGTATTTTTGAGTCTATTTTTAAAGGCAACATTGAACAAGCAATACAAAGCCTTCATACAATTTATGATAATGGCGGAGATCCCTTGTTAATTACACAAGACCTTATACATATTTTGTATTGGGTAATTTGTTTAAAAAATGTGCCATCTCTTTCAAAAGATATGGCTTGGCCAGAAACCGACCGTCAAAAAGGTCAGCAATTAGCGACTTCATTACCTACAAGCGTATTATTGCAGAGTTGGGATCTCATGCAGAAATCGCACGATGATGTTAGAAATAGTCATCAACCTTCTCAAGCCTTAGACATTGCTTTAATGCGCCTAGCTTTTGTTAAAGATGTTTTGGCAAATCCTTCTGCTATTTCTGGTGGACAAAACGTTCAATCTTCGTCTGTTACAAGCAGTGTTAGTCGTGCATCAATGCCGCAAACCTTTGAAGCTATGGCAGATTTGCTATTGTATGCAAAAGAAGGCTTGCTTCATGGCCATGTGCTGCATGATGTGCATTTGATTTCTTATGCTCCTGGGCACCTGGTTTGCGGTCTTAGCGGGCGTGCTCCAAAAAACTTTGGAAAGCTTTTAAAAGAGGCCTGTGAACGCATTACTAAGCAACCATGGAACATTGAGCTTCGCCAAGATAATTCCACCCCAACTATTGTTCAGGCCAAAGCTATTGAGCGAGAAAATCTTCGCCAACAAGCACTTGACCATCCGTTAATAAAAGAAATTTTGCATGTATTCCCTGATGCAAAAGTGACAATAAACTAGGAGACGCTTATGAAAAACATGAATCAAATTTTGAAACAAGCTCAGCAGATGCAACAAAAAATGCAAGAAGTTCAGCAAAAAAGCGAATCGATTGCACAAGACGGCAGTGCGGGCGGGGGAATGGTAACATCAACCGTCAATGGAAAAGGTCAATTACTAAGTATTAAAATAGATCCTTCAATTGTAAGCAAAGATGATGTTGAAATGCTGGAAGATTTAATCATTGCTTCATTTAATGATGCAAAAAGCAAAGTTGATGAACGCATGAACCAAGAAATGTCTAGTATTACAGGTGGATTAAATATTCCAGGCCTAAAACTCCCCTTCTAAGGTTTTTATTGACAACACCTTTTGTTTCAGGCTAAAAATGGATACTTTTGATAACTATTATTTATAAGGACTTCGGATCAGATGACTAAGCGTATTGCCGCTAAACACAAGATCGACCGCCGTTTAGGCGTGAATTTATGGGGTAGAGCAAAAAGCCCGTTCAATTCCCGCAATTATGGACCAGGTCAGCATGGTCAGCAACGTAGCAAGCCTTCCGATTATGGAGTTCAGCTTCGTGCAAAACAGAAATTAAAGGGTTACTATGGAAACATTAGCGAACGTCAGTTCCGCCGTTTCTATCAAGAAGCGATTCGTCGCCGTGGTGACACATCAGAAAACCTGATTGAGTTGCTAGAGCGTCGCCTAGATGCAGTTGTATACCGTATGAAGTTTGTGGCAACAGTTTTTGCTTCACGTCAAATTGTGAACCATGGGCACATTGCAGTTAACGGTAAACGCGTAAATATTCCTTCATATCTTGTAAAAGATGGTGATGAGATTTCTGTTATGCCTAGCATGAAAGAAAATATTAATGTTCTTGCTGCTGCAGAATTAGCAGAACGTGACATTCCTGAGTACATAGATGTTGACCAAAAAGCTCAAAAAGGTAAATTTGTTCGCGGACCAAAGCTTGCAGATGTTCCCTATCCAGTTCAAATGGAACCTCATCTTGTAATCGAATTCTATTCACGTTAATTTCTTTTTTATTGTGATAATGGGGGCGAAAGCCCCTATTTTTTTGCCAACTATGGAGACCTTATGATTAATCCAAGCCATCATGTACACAGCGAACATTGTCATCACGACCATGACGAACAAGAAGTATCTGTTACTATTCATAGCGATGCTGATTTTGATGGTATGCGCAAAGCTGGAAAGCTAGCAGCACAAACTTTGGATTATATTACCCCGTTTGTTAAAGAAGGCATTACTACAGAAGAGCTTGATAAGCTGTGTCATGAATATATTATAAAAAACAATGCTAAGGCGGCTCCACTTGGATATCGGGGCTATCCTAAGTCTATATGTACTTCTATCAACCATGTTGTGTGCCATGGTATTCCAGGGCCTAAAAAACTAAAAGACGGAGATATTATAAACATCGATGTCACCGTTATTTTAAATGGTTGGTATGGAGATACCAGTCGTATGTTCTGCATTGGTAAAGTTGGCGTTAGAGGCCGAAAATTAGTTGACGTTACATACGAAGCAATGATGCGAGGCATTGAAGTAGTAAAACCTGGAGCTACTTTAGGAGATATTGGACATGCTATTCAGAAGTATGCTGAATCAAATGGCTTTTCAGTGGTGCGTGATTTTTGTGGTCATGGAATCGGACGCGTTTTCCACTGCGAACCAAGCATTGTTCATTATGGAAAAGCTGGTCATGGTCTTGAACTTAAAAAAGGCATGTTTTTTACCATTGAACCTATGATTAACGCAGGAAAGTTCGGTGTAAAGGTTCTTGAAGATGGTTGGACGGCAGTTACCCGTGACATGTCACTTTCCGCACAGTGGGAGCATAGCCTTGGAGTTACTGAAACAGGCTATGAAATCTTTACCGTCAGCTAAGATTACCTAAATCCGTAGTGATCACGCAAATGAACTAAAAATTTTGGTTTAAAGTCATGCATTGCTTCTCGAGATAAATCACCAAAATAATCTGGCAGATGCGATTTGAAATATTTCCATGCTCTCTTCGTCGTTATTGCTTTTGGAACTTTTGTTGAGATTAAACCATCAACGTGTGCTTTAACACTTTCTAGCTTTTCTATTTTTTTTGAATAGAAATTGAGAGAAGGACTTATTTTTTTCCTATCCTCTATGCCATACAAAGCTAGAAATTCATCGAATTGGGTTTCTGTAATATTCCCACTCGTAAATTGGGCATTCGTAGTTATAAGGTCATTTTTTAGAGTTGTTAAATCGTAAATGTCATCGTGAAGGTGACTCGAAAACCTATTTAGCTTTTCTAAAGAACATTGACCGTTTTGAACTTTATATTTTTTGCCTTTTTTGTGTTCAAAAAACGCATATACTGTAGGGTCTTTTTGCAAAGAAACTGTTACTTTTTCTAATGATTCTTTGTAAAATTGAAGCATGCAGATAGCGATTTGTCGAACTTGTTCTGTGTTCAGATCGTCAACTTCAGGCACAATATTATGGTGATCGCTGGAATTTCCAGCAGGTATGAAGAGCGCTATGATAAAAGCAAACAGAATTCTTAGCATAAGCAAACCTTATAACAAGACTCTGTAATTATATTACGACATTAAAAGTTAATGGTTATTTAATGTATGGAATTTAATTTCTATATATTATTTTTTTATTTTTTAAGTTTATTTTTGGATGAAGATTCACTGTACATTTTTCTAAGCTTAGTGCTATTTCCACCATCTCCAATTAACTGATGCATATCATCTGTAAACACCACTAAATCACCGCAAGCTTTTCGACCTTCTGGAACGCAAACTAATTTTTGACTTAAAACTGCAAGTATCTGCCCACTCAATAAATTTGGCGTAATACCTAAATCAATTAAACGTGCAGGCGTTACAAACGGACAAGATGCATGCAGAGTTGCAAGAACTAAATGCCCAGTCATCGAAGCTCTCAATGCCATTTTGGCAGTATCTTCATCGCGAATTTCCCCGATAAGCATAATATCTGGGTCATGACGCAGCATAGAGCGAACTCCGTCAGCGAAACTAACGATTCCATTTTCATGAATTTCTGTTTGTCGAATACCTTTAACACGATATTCTATTGGCTGTTCCAAGGTCATAATATTTTTGTGATTATAATCACAAAGCTGCAATAGTGCATGTAGCGTCGTAGTTTTACCGGAACCTGTCGGTCCACAGACCAAAAACAGGCCCGATGGTTTTTTCACAAGATCTCGCAGTATTTTAACTTGGTTTTTTGTAAAACCTAATTTTTCTAAAGTTAAAGTTTCGCGATTAGTGGGCAAAAGCCTAACGACTAAGCTTTCTCCCCATAAACATGGATGAAAGGAAACACGACAATCAACCTGATTACCATGAACAGTTAGAATGCACCCCCCGGATTGAGGACGACGGCGCTCAGCAATATCTAAGTTAGATAATACTTTAAAACGTACAGATGTTTTATCAAAAACACTCTGTTCAAAATGTTGGTAAGTTTCTAGCTCTCCATGAATACGAAATTTGACTAATACCATTTGTTCAAGCGGCATAAAGTGAATGTCCGAAACTTCTCTAGAAAAAGCTTCATCTAGCAGGTTTAGAAAAAGATTCTCAAATGAAGCATCAGGCGTTTGAACAAAAGATTGCGTTGATTGTTGAAGCGCATGTTGTAATGATTGTTTATAGGTATGGTAAAATGTCCATCTTGGTTCTTTTTTAAAAAAGTCTTTCGTGTTTCTTTTTACAATATCTTGAGTAATAACATTTTCAGGATCTAGCATTGCTACGTGTAGCGAATCATCAAGGCAAAAAGGAATTATTTGATAACGCTCACAAAATTCTTTTCCCAGCTTAGAAATTAAATCAATATCTGGCTGAATAGTTTGTAGGTCAATATGCTTATAACCAGAAATTTTACTGACCAATTCACCAACAACCGCTGGAGACGCAAACTGCAAGTTAATGAGGATTTCACTTAAAAACTCATCGTGCTTTTGTTGCTCAATTAGAGCAATATGAAGTTGGTCAGGAGTAATAACGCCTTTTTCTAGCAGGATCTCTTCAAAACGATCAGACAATGGTACATTAACTTTTTAGTATTAAAATTGATTATAAATAAAAGGTTTTAAAAATTGATGAATCTTGGGCAATTGATAAATCAATGGCAATTAGGATTGGGAGCACTTAACCGCTCACCTAATACTATCAAGGCATATACTCAAGATTTTTTTGATTTTAAATGTTTTTTTGAAGACTATCATAATACGCAACTAACTATTGAAAACTTTAAAACTGTTACACCGCAAGACATTCGCGCGTGGTTATTAGCACAACGAAAGAAAGGAATGAATACCAGATCATCTGCTCGTGGCTTAGCAGGCATGAAAAGCTTTACTCAGTTTCTTTTGCAGCATGAAATTCTTGAAGATCACGCATTTTTTCATACGCGTTCCCCTAGATTGCAAAAAACCTTACCTAGACCAATTAGTATTGAGCAAGCACTTATGATGAATGACACCATTCAAAATATGAGTGAGTGTTTATGGGTAGGATTACGCAATCAAGCACTCATGCAGTTATTGTATTATACAGGTATGCGTATTAGTGAAGCGCTAAACTTAAATCAAGATAGCCTGCAAGATGATCAATTCATCACAGTCATTGGTAAAGGACAAAAAACCAGACAGGTTCCTATTATTGATTCCATAAGAGAAGGACTGTTGACTTATTTAAAGATTCAGCCATTTGCAAATACTCCAAATTCTCCTGTATTTTATGGCGAAAAAGGAAAACGCTTACAAGCTGCCATAGCGCAAAAAGTGCTACGTGACTTCAGAAGAGCCAACGGAATGCCAGAATCCTTAACACCGCACGCCCTACGGCATAGTTGTGCAACGCATTTAATGCAGTCATCTCATGACTTGCGTGGTATTCAAGAACTATTAGGACATGCATCCCTTTCATCCACACAAATTTACACACAAATTGACGAACTTAGCATGATGAACACATACAAAGCAGCTCATCCAAGAGCTAAGAAGTAAATTATATATTTATACGTTAGAAAATTATTTCAAAAAAGCTGCAACAACACTCACTGCCTCAGATGGTAGCGGCACATAAGCTTCCATTAACGCTGAGTCAGGTACAAGCGGCCATAGAGCTGTGGAATGACTTCGCGTTAGTTTTTCAACGAAAGCTCTGTGCTGTTCGTTCATAGCATCATGTTCATAAATTGATGCTGGCATCACCGCCAAAATTTCAGAAATAGAACTAGTAGATTCACCAGGCACTATCATGAAACCCTTATTTTTTAGCACAATTTTCATAACTGCTTTTAAAGCTGATGGTTTGCCAAATTGAAAATTAAAAAATTCAAAATCAGTACCTTCTCTAAGTCCCGCTTCATGCAACACACTCAAAAATGCTGCAGAAACCACGTCAAGTTCTTCAGTTTTGTGTGCAGTAGAGCTACGACCTGTGCGTGGACCGTTGGTGATCAAGAGCTTGTCACCTATTCTTTTTTGAAACTCCACCACTTCACTAGCTAGTTTACGTGCATTTTCAATACTAAACACTTGCCATGCACCAGCTGGAGTTTCAGCATCACCACCGAGAATTAAACCAATTTTTGCATCAGTCAAATGAATTGCGGATATATCTTCATCCGCTAATGCTTCTGCAGACATTGTGTGCAATACGCCCACAGTTCGCAGTAAAGTAAGGTTGTTGGTTTTTGCAGTGTCTTGAATAGTTTCAGTAATTGTGTGTTCTGGCATAGCGATAGAAACATTGTGTAAACCATCCATTGCATCAAACCACTGATGCGTACACAGTAGAATTTTCGTATGAGCTGGAAACACGCCAGATTTAATAAATTCAATACCAAACTGACCTGCGGTAACAACGATAGAAGGATCAATAAGATTTAAATCATGAAAGGTTGCGCTAGGTTTTCTGGTAATCTGTGCTGTGGGATGAGTAAGTGCAATTTCATTAGCAATAGCCGTCACCATTGCCAGTTCACCCACTTTGCTTGGATCATAGACGGCATAAATATTTAACGAAGCATCAGAAGAAAAACCTAGAGAAAATATTGCTATAAAAAAAAGAAGGGTAAATTTCTTTCTCATATCTCTATTTTTCATTCTTTTTTGGATCAAGACTGTACTTACCAAAATTCCCGAATACATCTTTCATGACAGAGCTTTCATAACCAGTTGTTGCTGTTTTTTCAGTACTAGCTTTAATTTGCTCACCTTGAACACCCTTTTGTTTTTCAATGCCACGAACAATATCTTTATCATCCAAGGTTACTTTTACTACTAATTGGTCAACAACTTTAGGGTCAAAAAATGATGTTGTTTCGGTTTTTCGGTAAACATAATACCAATTTGTCCAGTTTTTTCCTTCAACTGGAAATAAAGATGTTGTTGACGGACTGCCTAGCACATCTTGCACTGTTTCCTTTGTGCTGACATCAACTTGAATTTTATCAAACTGAATTTGTTCTGGATTAAAGCCTCTATGATCAATAGTGGGGTAACAACCCACTAGAAAAATGGCCAAAACCCATAACCAATTGTGCGATTTCATTTTAGCCCTCCAGCTTGGAAAAATTTGCAAAAGTATTTAGCGTTGATTGTAGCATTCCTATTAGATTTAAGCGATTCTGCTGAATCTGTAAATCATCATCCATGACTTTAACGTGGTCAAAAAAGTTATCAATAGCTGGTTTCAAATTAGCAATTAATGTCATGGCTTCTTTATACACAAAGTTTTTAAGGTGCTCATCAATTTTTGGAGTAGCTTGCATCAAAGAGCTGCATAGTGTGCGCTCGACATCATGCACGAAAAACTGTTGATTGACTTGGCCAACTTGTATTCCTTTTAAAATACCAACAACACGGCGATAAGCACTAAGAAGAGAAACACCTGCCTCGTTTTGCAAAAGATATTTCAAAGCTCTGGCACGTTCAACTGTCGCCCAAATATCTTCCAATGGTTTATCTAAAACAGCATAGACATGATCAGCTGGCATTTCAGTTTTTAAAAACGCAGATAGACGTTCGGTAATAAATGCAGTAACAGCGTCAACCACATCAGACTTTAGAGTAACACCCTGCTGTTGGTAGGACTGAACAGACTTTTCTAACCATCCACGCAAAGAGTTTGATCCGCTTTTGTGTAACATCAGCCTTATAATGCCTAATGCACTGCGCCGTAGGCCATAAGGATCTTTTGATCCTGATGGCTTCATACCAATACCAAAAAATCCTATCAAATTATCGACTTTATCTAAAAGAGATAGGGTCCAGCTTATGTCATCACCTGGACAAGCATCATTTGCGCCTTGGGGTTGATAATATCCCTTAAGAGCCGCTGCAATTTCCGAAGGAGTTCCTTGAACCTTTGCGTAAATTTCGCCCATGATTCCCTGCAAATCAGGAAATTCACCTACCATATTTGTAAGCAAATCGCATTTGCACAAACGTGCAGCTTGTTGCACTGAAGAATTTGGTGCACAGAGTTCTAAACGTTGAACCTTTTGATAAACCGACCCCAAGTCAGCATGAAAAATAATATTTTTTAAATTATCTAACCTGGCTTCAAATAGTATTTTAAGATCTTGCTCATAAAAGAATGCCGCATCACTTAGGCGCGCTCTTAGCACGCGCTCATACCCTGCGGTCATGCAGTCTGCATTGATTGGAACATTTGCTACAAATCCAAAAAACGGAGCATTTTCACCCTTTGAATTTAAAATTGTGAAGTATTTTTGGTGCACCCGCATTGACGTGCTAAGCACCGCCCCTGGAAGATGCATAAACTTAGCATCAATTTGACCAAAACCTACAAAAGGGTATTCAACAAGACCAGTAACTTCATCTAACAAGGTTTCATCCATCACAAATGTTAACTGATTTGCTTGGCAAATTTTGTGAAGTTCCGCTTCAATGACACTGCGTCGTTCTTCAAAATCAAGCATCACGTTTGCATCAATAAGACTTTGGCGATATTGAGCAAAGCCTGTAACGGTTATTTGCTCTGGATTTAAAAATCGGTGACCAAATGTATGGTTATTTGTTTGAACACCAGCTGCTGGAACATCAAAAACTACTGACTTACCACCTAATACACAACAAATATTACGAATAGGACGAACCCAAGTATGGCCAGCACCAGGCCAACGCATAGAAGTAGGCCAAGGCATGTTGCGCAAAATTTTGTCTAGTATGCTGGGTAATAATTCTTGTAACGGCTTTCCAGGAATATTAATTTTTGCAAACCAATAGCCATTTTCTTGAGTGAGTTCGTTTTCAGAAAGACCTGATGATTTCAAAAATCCTTGCAATGCAGCATCTGGCGCACCAATTTTAGGCCCACGTTTTTCTTCTAAAATAGTTTCTGAAGCTGCTGCAATATTGGCAACATGAAGCGCCAAACGCCTGGGGCCAACAAAAACTTCTGGTGCACTACATTTTAATTTTAAGCTTTCGAATTCATTTACAAATAACTGCAACAAATCAATTTTGGCCTGACGTTGCATGCGAGCTGGAATTTCTTCCATAAAAATTTCAATACATAATTCCATAATTAACCTATCCAGGTTTCGCAGGCTGATTTTGCTAAATGACGAACTCGCCCCATATAAGCGGCCCGTTCAGTCACGCTAATAACGCCACGAGCATTCAACATATTAAACAAATGATTAGCTTTTAAGCACTGTTCATAAGCTGGCAAAACCAATTTGAGCTCAAGCAATTTTAAGCATTCGGCTTCAGCATCATTAAAATGACGTATCAGTATATCAACATCTGCGTGATCAAAATTATAAGCTGAAAATTCTTGTTCTGATCTTAGGAAAACATCGCGATATGTAAGGCATTCATCACCTGATTTACCATTCCAATTAATATCAAAATTGCTTTCAACATTTTGAATGATTGTAGCAACGCGTTCTAAACCATAAGTTAATTCCACAGGCACGGGATCACAAGCAATACCACCAACTTGTTGGAAATACGTATATTGAGTGATTTCCATACCATCACACCAAACTTCCCAACCAAGACCTGCTGCACCTAATGATGGGTTTTCCCAGTCATCTTCGACAAAGCGAATATCATGACGGCTTAAATCTAGACCGATAGCTTTCAGGCTTTCAAGGTATAATTCTTGTGGATTTGCAGGGCAAGGCTTTAGCAAAACCTGAAATTGATAATACAACTGCGTACGATTTGGGTTTTCACCATATCTGCCATCATTTGGTCTGCGGCACGGCTGAACATAGGCTGTGTTCCATGATTTAGGGCCAAGGGCACGAATTAGTGTTGCGGGATGGGATGTGCCTGCCCCTACTTCCAAATCATATGGTTGCAAAATAACACAGCCGTAGTTTGCCCAATATTGCTGCAAACGCAAGATGATTTCTTGAAAAGATATTTTTTGAGTGTTCATATGTTTACGCTCATAAAGGAGTTTCTATTCTTTATCATTTAAAAATTTCAACGCTAAGATTTTACCTTCTTCAACTGCTGGTTGATCAAATGGATTAACATCCCAAATTGATGCAACTGCCAAAGTTTCCAATACAGTATTAAACATTAACTCGCCTAAATAATAAGCATTGATTGCAGGTAATGTAATTAATCGAATTGGCAGTTCGTGTCCGCGCAATGTTTCGTAGGTAGCATGAAGTTCCGCTTTTAATAAATTTTTCAAGCCATGTTTGCGAAGAGGTACATACGCAGGGTGATCAATCTCTAAGTCAGCAACTTCTAAATCTGCTTTTTCACCAACCTCTAAAAATGTAAAAAATTTATCTTTTGGACCACCAAGGTAAAGCTGAAGTTGTGAATGCTGATCAGTTGCACCTAAAGCTTGAATAGGCGTTGATCCGAAACGTTCTCCGGATTTATTTTTCTTGCCTAAGCTTTCCCCCCATAACTGAACAAACCATGCACTAAACAATTTCAGTTTATCGGCATACGGAAACATAACTGGGTGAGATTTGGACTTTGCTAAAAAGCATGCAGATTCTATGGCAGGATGTGTAGCCGGAGCAGCTTTGAATGCTGCTAAAGCTGTTTTTGCACCTTTTCGGAAGGACTCCATATCAAGCCCCATAAGTATTCCTGATAACATACCAACTTCAGCAAACACGGCAAAGCGTCCACCAATTTGATTGTGATGTGGCACCGTTACAATGTCGTTGTTTTTTGCAAAAGTGTGTAGAGCGTTACCGTCTGTTTGCGTAATAATAACAAGATGATCATTTATGTTCAGACCATTATCAATATAGATCTTTTTAAAGGTTGCCAATTGCACCAAGGTTTCGGCAGTATTACCCGACTTTGATGCAACCAAAATTCCGGCTTTGCGAAAATCAATATTTTTCAAGCGATTAGTTATACCGTCAGGGTCAATATTATCGAAAAACAGAAATGTCTTGGATAGTTCATCAGCTATTGCATATAAAGCTTGAGGACCTAGGCTTGAGCCACCTGTACCTAGATGAATAATATGAGTGAATTTTTCCATCTTCTGGACGGCTTCTTGATATTGATTTGAAGAAACATTAGATTCAAGATATTCACATAAAGGCAATTGCATTACAGAGTCAGCAAATCCCGCTGGTACGGTGGCGGATTGTTTTGAAAAATTTAAAGTGTATCGCAGCATTATTGACCTAAAACTTTTTGATAATTGCGTTTTGGCATTTTCCCTTTTGGATAATTGCGTGCAATAACCAAGGGAGGCTTAGCTAAAACAAGACGTAACATTTCATGAGCTTGCTGCATAGTTATTCCCCTTAGAATATCTTCATATTTAGGAATAGCCTCTAATGGGAAATCGTTAAGAACAATATTTGTTAGTGCCAATAAAAATGCTTCGCCATCCAAGGCAAAAGCAAAAATATTTAATCGTTCCTGTTTTGCATGATTAAAATCACTTTCAACCAAGCCTTTTTTTAAGAAAATCGCAAGTTTCTCAAACAAGAATTTTTCTGCAGCCTCAACACTCATGCTTGGTGAAAGCACTAAGTTGAAAGTAAAATCCATATCATCTTTTCCGTATGCATAATCACAAGAAATCCCTAATGCTAAGCGCTTTTCTTTAACCATTTTTTTGTAAAGCAATCTAGAGTCTGACCCCGTAAGAGTGCCCTCTAGCATTCGCATTGCAAGATAGGATTCTGGTTTTGTAATCAAAGTTGGCACTCGATATGAAATACTAATATAAATGTTCTCTGCACGAGGATTTTCTTGTTCGATTGTTGTGGTTAGACCATCTCTATCAGGCTCGGCAATGCGTGTATGCTCTGGCAATTCCTTTGAACGAATATTTCCAAATTTATTTTCAATTTTTGGTAACACGTATGCCAAATCATAGGGTCCGATTACTACAATGGTAGCATTATTCGGCACGTACCATTTTTCATAATGAGCTCTTAACGCTTCAACTGTATACGCTTTTATGTGCGCTTCGTAACCAATAGGAAAAATACCATAAGGATGTGCTACATACAAAGCGCGCTGACAAACCTCAGCAGAAGTACGAAATGGATGATTACCCAATCGCATTTGACGCTCTTCCATCACAACTTTTTGTTCAGGCCTGAACTCTTCTTCTGTAATATTAAGGTTTTCCATGCGATCGGCTTCAATATCCAACGCCACTTCTAAATGTTCCGCAGGCAAATCAAACGTATAGATAGTGTTATCAAAACTAGTATGAGCGTTACAAGTTCCACCACAGCTATTAAGAATGGTATCAATAGAACCAGCTGGATATTTTGAAGATCCTTTAAACATCATATGTTCAAGCATATGTGATAAGCCAACCATGCTAGACGGATCATCAGCGGTTCCTATGTCATATTTTGTTAAAATACTCACCGAAGGTAATAATGGATTTTGAAAAACAATGACCTTCAATCCATTACTTAATCTAGCTGTTTGTGGAACAATTTTTGCATGCAAGCAGCCAAAAAAAAGGCTAACTAGAAGCGTTAAAATGTATTTCATTTGCCCACCATGAACACAACAAATTGATCTGGTTTCATAAACCTTTTAAAAGCTTCATTAACCTCATCAGTAGTCAGGTTCGAGATTTTTTCAATGAGAGTATTATGAAAATCTACAGAACGGCCATCAAGCTGATAGTTTGTAAGCCTAGTTGTTATATGGGACGTTGAAGCGAAAGAACGTTTGTAGTTTCCTAAAAAGCTTTTCTTAACAATTTCAACTAATTCAGCTGAAAAGCCATTTTCACAAACATCCGCAATAACCTCTTTAATAGAAGAAATAGTTTTTTCTACATTTTCTGATTGAGTAGAGGTTGAGATATTAAAAGAATTGTAATGATTTTGAATCGCAAAACCTGCACTTATATTATAGGTTAAGCCTTTTTCTACACGAATTTTTTTCCATAAAACCCCTATATTGGGATTAGACAAACACCCCATCGCAATCTGCAAGGCAAAAAAATCAGGATGATGCGCATTAATGCCGGCATGTAAAAAGTGAATTAAGGTTTGAGGCACAGGAAATGCTTGAGTATGTTCTTGATACGGACCAACCACTTGCACATTTTCCGGCAAAGCATCCTTGAAAGTTTTAGGTAAAGCCGTAACCACATCTGTTATATGGCTAGCAAGCGTTTCTTCGTCAATATCTCCGCATGCTGAAATGATAATGTTTTCTTGAGTAAAACACTTTTTCATATATGACTTTAAATCATCAACACTAATATTTTTCAAACTCTGGAGGTAAGTTTTGTTCAGCGTGCCATACGGATGACTTTTAAAAATTACCTTTTTCATTAATTGGTCTAATTGAGTATCTGGTGACTGCATTGCCTGTAACATTCCTGCAGCCATTTCATTTTTAAATCGTATCAGATCAGAATCGTGAAATTGTGAATGAAAAAGAATATCTTTAATCAAATGAAAAAGCTCAGAAAGCTTATCGGATGGGCATTTTCCTGTGATAGTAAAATTATCATCACTACTACCAAAAGATACGTGCACATTGTGTTCACGAGCATAAGTTTGCATTTGCTCACGAGCTTTAGACTGAGTTGATTCACCCATTGCCCTGCAAAGCAGGGCTACAAGAGCTTCTTTTTGTTTCGGAGATAGTTTGTCTCCCGCATTCTTAAAACACAGATTAACAGTAACGACACCGATGCCCTTGAAAGGAGAAATTCGTACAGTTTTTCCTGCAACAACTAAATCTTTCACAGTAACATTAAAGCCATCTAAAGGATTACTGTCAGCGAATAGAGACAAAGAAATAACTAATTGGATTGCAACACTCTTTACAAGAGCTCGCATAACTCCACGTGACGATAGACCTTTTGTCACCTTTGCAAGCGCCTGAATTGTTGATTTTACAATTTTTACCATGGCTATGCCTGATTATTTCTTAGCTTGCTCAGACTCACTAGCACTATCGGTGTTTTTTTCAGGGCCATTTATAGACTTAGCATTTTGTGTGAACTCTTTTTTCCACGCACTAAGCTTTTTATCCAAAGCGCTATCGCCTTCTTCTTTTGATTCTTCGTCAACTTGATTTCGGATAGCATCATCTGCAGAGCCTACTTTGTCTTTTAAGTCTTGTTGGCTTGCTTCTGAAAGAGAAGTTTCTGATTCTCCACCGCCAACAACGTGCTTAGCTTTTTCAGCAGATGCACTTAATGGTACACTTTTGCCATCTTTATCTTTAGTGCGAGGAGGCATTAACTTGTAATTTGGTGGCAAATCAAGCGGGTCATTTTGCTTGATATTAAATTCATCGGCTTGGTAATGATCCATTCCTAATGTGCTCTTTACGCTGTCACAAGCGGTTAAAACTAGGGATATTCCAATTAAAGTAAGTACTCTAGACATATAAACTATAGTGATATCTTGCTGTCTACAATGTAAGAAAGGCCTGTGAAAAAAGCAAGTTTTATAAACCATCCTGAAAATATTTTATAGAACGGTTAATTTTCAAGGCAAATGTTCATCAATACTTTTAAACCTTGTTTCATGCCGTCCGCCGGCTTCAAAAGCAGTTGATAAAAACAAACAAATCATTTCCTGAGCTTCTGCAAAAGAAGTGTAATCCGCAGCAATGCACAAAATATTTGCGTTGTTATGGCTACGCGCACTTATTGCCATGGAATTGTTAAAACATAAAGCGGCATAAATGCCTTTATAGCGATTTGCTGCAATTGATACGCCAATCCCACTTCGGCAAATAATAATGCCATAATCTGCTTCGTTAGATTGAACTTTCTGAGCAACCAATTGGGCAAATTCAGCGTAATTGGAACTTTCTGCATTGAATGCACCAACATCAATCCACTGATTAACTGAATCAGCAGATTTTATTTTTTCCTTAAGAGCATACCCTCCGTGGTCGGCTCCAATTGCAATACGCATATAACATTACCCATTCTAAAATGTTGCTTGTGCAAGTAATTTGTATTAGTCTAGCGAGTGTTTCATAAAAACACGCTGCACTTTAATTAGCAGCTGTAAATATACCCTACAAATTTTTTAATAAAGCGGTCAATCATGCAAGATACAATTAAGATTCGTGGAGCACGCGAACATAACCTTAAAAATGTGAATGTAGATATTCCACGTAATAAGTTGGTAGTTATTACTGGCCTTAGTGGATCTGGAAAATCATCCCTTGCATTTGATACGCTTTATGCTGAAGGTCAGCGCCGCTATGTTGAAAGCTTATCAACATATGCTAGGCAATTCCTGCAGTTAATGCAAAAACCAGATGTGGATTCCATAGAAGGTTTAAGCCCAGCAATTTCAATTGAACAAAAAACAACGTCAAAAAATCCACGATCAACAGTTGGAACAGTCACAGAATTGTATGACTATTTGCGTTTGTTATTTGCACGCATAGGCGTGCCGCATTCACCATCCACCGGACTTCCCATTGAAGCGCAAACCATTAGTCAAATGGTTGATCGTATTTTAGAGCTTCCTGAAAAAACTAAAGTCATGATTCTTGCTCCCATCGTACGTGACCGCAAAGGTGAATACAAAAAAGAAATGCAAGATCTGCAAAAAAAAGGCTTTCAGCGCGTTTACATTGACGGAAAAATTTACGCCATTGAAGAAGCGCCAACTCTTAACAAAAAAATAAAGCACACAATTGCAGTAGTTGTTGATCGTTTAGTGATGACAGCGCCTGAAGATATTCAAACACGTTTGGCAGATTCAATTGAAACAGCAGTTAAGCTAAGTGATGGATTGTTATGGGTGCAGAATGCAGATACACAAGTCATTACAACTTACTCTTCGAAATTCGCATGCCCTACATCAGGATTTACTCTGGAAGAAATAGAGCCACGCCTATTTTCTTTTAATAGTCCACATGGCGCTTGCGCTACTTGCGATGGTTTGGGCCTTGAGATTGTTTTTGATGAACATCTCGTTGTGCCAAATCACGATTTTAGCTTACGTGAAGGAGCAATTGCACCATGGTCAGCACAAGAAAGTGCAGCAACTAATAAGCGTGGGCAAATGACCTCGGAATATTATGCGCAAGTGCTAGATGGACTTGCCAACTATTTTAGTGAAAGCGCAACGATTCCATTCAAAGATCTATCAGAAAATTTAAAAAAAATCATTCTGCATGGTTCTGGCACTGAGATTATTCCTATTGTGTATAATGATGGAATTCGCAAATACATTTCAAAAAAACCTTTTGAAGGTGTTATTCCAAATTTACGTCGCAGATGGCTAGAAACAGAAAGCGATTGGACTAGAGAATTTTTACGACGGTTCCAAAATGAAACACCCTGTCATAGTTGCGGAGGCTACAGATTAAAAGACGAAGCCTTGTGTGTGAAACTTGCACAATTGCATATTGGTGAAGTGTGTCGATTCTCTATAAAAGATGCATTGAAGTGGTTTGAAAACCTAGAGCTAACAAAAAAACAACAAGACATTGCCGATAAAATTTTAAGAGAAATTCGAAACAGATTAAAATTTCTAATTGATGTTGGCCTGGATTATCTAACACTCTCAAGAGGAGCAGGAACGCTTTCAGGTGGTGAAAGTCAGCGCATTCGTTTGGCTTCTCAGGTAGGATCAGGGCTCACGGGCGTGCTATATGTGTTAGACGAGCCATCAATTGGTTTGCATCAACGCGATAACGATCGCTTGCTTGATTCTCTGCGTAACTTACGTGATTTAGGCAATACTGTTGTAGTTGTTGAGCACGATGAAGATGCTATACGCACCGCAGACTACGTAATTGATATGGGGCCAGCTGCAGGCGTGCATGGCGGTGAAATTATCTCGGAAGGCACGCCACAAACAATAATGTTATGTCCTAAAAGTTTGACAGGTCAGTACCTGAAAGGAACAAAGTCCATCCCCATACCAGCACATCGTCGAGCAGGTCACATAGATAAATTTTTAAAAATTACAGGCGCCAAAACAAACAATCTAAAAAATGTTGAGGCTACATTTCCTTTAGGCACATTTACATGTGTTACTGGGGTTTCAGGAGGCGGGAAATCAACTCTTGTAATAGAAACTTTATACAAAGCGTTGAACCGTCAATTTAATCATGGCCGAGATTTACCTGGAATTTATAAATCATTAGAAGGTGCGGAACATATTGATAAGGTTATTGATATTGATCAATCACCTATTGGCCGTACCCCACGTTCAAACCCAGCAACATACGTTGGATGTTTTACACCAATTCGTGAATGGTTTTCAGGTATGCCCGAAGCAAAAACACGTGGCTATACGCCTGGTAGATTTTCTTTCAACGTCAAAGGTGGTCGTTGTGAAGCTTGCCAGGGAGATGGTGTTGTAAAAATTGAAATGCACTTCTTGCCTGATGTTTACGTAGAATGTGATCAATGTCATGGAAAACGCTACAATCGTGAAACGTTAGAAATTACATACAAGAATAAAAGCATTGCTGATGTTTTAGATATGACCGTTGAAGAAGCGGTAGATTTTTTTGAAAATAATACAGCCGTAGCTGACAAATTACGCGCTCTTAAACAGGTAGGACTTGGATACATAAAGGTAGGACAACAAGCAACGACTCTATCTGGTGGTGAAGCTCAACGTGTTAAATTAGCAAAAGAATTATCACGTCGCGCCACTGGAAAAACTTTGTATATTCTTGATGAACCAACAACAGGCTTGCATTTTGAAGATGTTCGAAAATTATTGGAAGTTTTGCATCACTTAGTCGAGCAAGGAAATACAGTTTTAGTTATTGAGCATAACTTAGAAGTGATTAAGACGGCTGACTGGGTCATTGATATGGGGCCTGAAGGTGGAGATGGTGGTGGTGAAGTTATTGCAACAGGCACACCTGAAGAAATTGCAAAGATTGCAAAAAGCTATACAGGCCAGTATCTGAAACCATACTTGAAAGCTCGAATGATTAGCGCATAAAGTTGTAAAAATGCAACGCTACATTAGTTAGTGCGTTATCTTCTGTAAAAAACAAAAAACCTTCTGGAAAAATGATTGACAATGATTACGTAGAATCCGATATACTTGGAATAGAAAACAAAAATATAAAAAATTCAAAAAAATTAGTTGTATAGTGCTAAAATTTGAAATTTTTACTTTTTAAATAAACACAAAGGCCTTTCATGGATTTTCCAGTTCTAAACAAAGAAGCTACCATACTATGTGAATCAGATTATTTACGAATAACTGGATTAGACGAAGGAAGTCTGATTGAAGTTACAGGATTTTCTTGTGCAAAAGAGATTTTAAATTACTACGGACCATTTTGCAGTGATCACGTGGTTATATTTGCAGGACCTGGAAAAAATGGTGGAGATGGGATTTCTACAGCATTATTTCTAGCCCCTCATACAAAAAAAATAACTATTTTTATGCCTGTTTTGCCTTCTCAAGACATTTTGAATATTAATATAAATCGCGCCAAAGCCTTTTATCCAAACATTGAATTTGCCGATATGCCTGTTTCTGGAGACATATACATTGATGCTTTGTTTGGGATTGGACTAACCAAAAAGCCCGAAGGTATTTTTGAGCAGCTAATAAACAATTTGAATAAGCAATCTAATCCCGTTATTTCGATTGACGTTCCAAGCGGAATAGATGCAAATACTTCCACAAGCACAGGGAATGTTGTTGTGCCAAATCTCACTGTTGCTATAGGATGCCTGAAACCTGTTCATAATCATGCGAATTCTAACGCATTGTGTGGAGAAATAGTTTGTCCTGATATCGGATTACCTCGTGAATTTATAGAAAAATATGCTGAAAACCATAAAGTTGCATGCTAGCATAGGCTAAGATACTTTAGCATTTGTACCGATGATACTTTATTCATTTCCTAGCTCTCCTTTTGGATGCAAAGTTAAAGCGGTTATTTTAGCCTGCGAACAAACAAAAAATATTATCGTTGAAGAATTTCATCCCTGGCAAACAGATACATTTTTTAGAAAACTAAATCCCTTGGGTAAAATCCCTACTTTAAAAATAAGTGCTGATGAAGCCATCTTTGATTCATCGGTAATTTGTGAGTTCATTATGGATAAAGCAGGAAAAACCGCAGCGCTGATGCCAGATAAGTTTAAATCACTAAAAGTACAAGCCCTGGTTGATGGCATGGCAGATGCTGCAGTTTCGATGAGATATGAACATTTTTTTCGGCCAAAGCATTTGCAATGTGAAGATTGGTACGATCGTCAACGCTTAGCGCTAACCAGTGGGCTGAAATATCTTGATGTGAGTCTCGACACTAAGCTAAATCAAGAAATCTTATTTGAAAATTTATGTGTGGCAACGTTTTTGTCGTACGTTGATCTTCGTTTTTCAGATGAACCATTCCGAAAAAACTACGAAAAACTCTACAGTTGGTATGATGAGTACATGCAAAAACACTCATTTCTAGAAACCGTAAAAGCTAAGGACCATCCTGTTCCTGCAAACATAGCACGTTTACAAAAGTGATTTTTAACACACCTGCTGCGCAAGCTGTGATTAATTTTTTGCTCCCACCGCAATGCGCATTGTGTAGAGAAATAACAAAAGAGCCATACACTTTGTGTAGTGATTGCTGGCCCAAATTAAGATTTATAACATCACCTAAATGTTCTTTATGTTGTGTTCCTCTAGATAATGTTGATCATGACATGCCATGCACAGATTGCTTAAAACACCCCCCTGTTTTTTCTAAAGCCCACGCACCGCTTATTTACAATGATTCAGTAAAAAAACTTGTGCTTAGATATAAAAATTACGATGGGCTACACTTGGGCCCTATGCTTTTTGGCTGGATGCAACGATGTGTTCCTAATGACACTAATATTATTGTGCCAGTCCCCTTGCACTGGTGGCGTTTTTTCATCCGTCAATATAATCAGGCAACAGAACTTGGAAAATTAATCGCAAAGTATACAAATGTTGCAATTAACCCAAATCTTTTAAAACGCGTAAAGTCAACCGCGTCGCAGGGACACAAAAGTAAATCGCTACGCTATGAAAATCTTAAAGATGCATTTGCAGTAACTGATTCTAAAAATATTTTAAAAAATGCAAATGTACTATTGATCGATGATGTGCTTACAAGCGGAGCAACTGCCAATGCATGCGCTCAGGCTTTATTAAATGCAGGAGCAACAAGAGTTGAAGTACTGACCATAGCCAGAGCTATAAAAGAAAATAATGGAACATTTTAAAACACTGAAGCGACTATTCGATGTGGGCACAACTCTAACCGGGATTGGCATGCGTGTTGGCGCTCAAGAATACTTAGGACTGAATATCGATGAAGCAGCTTATGCACAAAAATTACGTCAATCTTTCGGAGGGCTTAAGGGGCCATTTATGAAAATGGCTCAATTTTTAGCAACCGTACCAGATGCCCTACCTCCAGAATTTGCGGCAGAATTTATGACACTACAATCGAATGCACCTTCAATGGGAGAAGGTTTTGTAAGACGGCGCATGACTGGAGAGCTTGGGAAAAATTGGAGAGATTTATTTCAGAGCTTTTCGTTAAAAGCATCCCATGCTGCATCACTTGGACAAATTCATAAAGCTGTAAGCATTCAGGGAGAAAACCTTGCTATAAAACTTCAATATCCCGATATGGAAACCACAATTAGCGCTGACTTAAAACAACTAGATATGATTTTAGGAATTTATCAGTCTTTTAATAAATCAATAGACACACAAGATATAGCAACAGAAATTCGTGATCGCCTCTATGAAGAATTGGATTATACCTTAGAAGCACAAAATCTTGAGAAATTTAGAAATATTTTCAAAAACCAATTTGATTTCATTATCGTGCCAAAAATATATCCAGAGCTTTCGACTAAACGCCTTTTAACAATGGAATGGATTGAAGGCAAGCCTGCCCTTGAGTATATTGCATGCTCTAGTGATGTTCGTAATGAGTTAGGGCGCAAGCTGTTTTTGGCTTGGTATTGGCCACTCTATCGTTTCAACATATTGCATGGAGACCCTCATCCAGGAAACTATTTAATACTAGCTGATGGTCGAATTTGCTTGCTTGATTTTGGCTGCGTTCGACAATTTGAAAGACCATTTTTACAAGCAGTAGTCGATTTATATATTGCCTTCAGAGATAACAAGCCAGATTTAGCGGTGGATGCTTATAAACGTTGGGGCTTCAATAACATTTCTAATGAACTGATCGATGTGCTAAATCAATGGGCAAAGCTATTATATGAGCCCTTACTAGAAAATAAAGTTCGTCCTATTCAAGAGACAAATGGTGGGAAAAAAGGATGGGAAACAGCTAGAGACGTTCATAAAAAACTGCATGAATTAGGAGGAATAAAGCCCCCCCAAGAATTTGTATTTATGGATCGTGCAGCTGTTGGCATAGGATCTGTTTTAATGCGAATTGGAGCAGAACAAAATTGGCATAAGCTCTTTGAAGAAATTATCGACGGAATTTATACGTGATAAAACAAAGCCCAGCAAATAAAATAATGCCGGGCTCTGTTTAAAAATTAGTATTGAGCAGATGGAGGTGGAACTGGGTTTGGAGCTGCCCCGGGATTCGCTCCAGGAGTTACTGAACCTGCAGGCCCAGCCGCCATATCTAAATTTGGTGGCGCTGCAGAGCCAGGAGCAGGAAGCACATGAATATCCGCCTGAGCTTTGGGAGGTTGAGGCTTAGGCATAGCGGCTCTTTTAGCAGCATTTGCATCTTCAATTGTGATTAAGCCTAATACAATCAGCACCTTCACAAAGGCAGAAACAAGGAAAATAATACAGTTATTCGATTGATTAATTATGTCAAATTCACCTTTTATTACCGCAGTAAGAATCATGCCAATAACAAAAGCTTGAGTCATTAGAGTAAATACGGTGGTTTCGTGCGATGAAAATTTTAGTCCAAGAACCCAACCAATCGCAATTGCTAACATTACAACATACCGCCCTAGGTGGGAATATAGCTCTCCAAAGTGCTTTAAAAGCGCTATTTCTTCGAGAAAAATTTCAAAAACAGCTAATGCACATACAAGTCCGATTGCATAAAAACTAGCTTTTGCAAGTACTGGAAATGAACTAACTAAAGCTATCATCATTGCACAAAGTATTCCCATGTGAAGATAAAATACAAAACGACTAGGTTCTGCATTTGCTTTTGTGCGATCAAGAGCCACTTTCTCCAAAGCATACATTGCACAAAATGCAAACAGGAAAGTCGTAAATACTAAGAACGTTAAATGGTGTTTCTGTCTTAGGTACTCTATGCTGCTATTTTCTGAGACTTGGGCTATTTTTTCAATAACGTCTGGAACCATGAACACGAATACAGCGGTCACAGCCATTCCTCCACCAATGGAAGATATTTTTGAAATATTAAAGTTTGGGATACTTCTTATAATGGGCAATGCCATTGGCACTAAGAGAAGTATCATTACAGCAATAGCTGTTGCAAGAAAGTTTGGGTCTGCTGTACAAGTCATATCCATAGTAATAACACCACATAAGTTGATAAGGTTTACACTAATAGTATTTCACGAAGAATTATCTGTAGTAAAGCCCCCTGATATAATGTTAATAATCTAATATGCAAATAGATTTATTTCTTGAATCACAAGCGGCTGATCGCAATGCTTCTTTAAACACGCTAGAAGCATACCAGAGAGATCTGAACCACTTTACAAAATGGATTAACAAACCAGCATTAAATGTTTTAAAAGCTGATATAGAAGGATATATTCAGGATTTATTTTCCAAAGAATTTAAAGTCAGCACAATAAACAGACGAATTTCAACACTTAAACAATTTTATCTTTTTCTCTTTAATGAAGGGACCATTACCAGTAACCCATGCTTACATATAAAGACGGCAAAAAGCCCAGCAACATTGCCTAAAGTAGTTTCTTCTAAACAAATGGGAGATTTTTTAGATTTTTTGAGAAATGCCACGGAACCTGCTCACATTAGAATAAGGGCCATTTTAGAGTTGCTATATGCTTCTGGTCTTCGAGTAACTGAGCTTATTAAACTGCCCGTAAATTGTGTTGTTAAAGGCGCTACAGCTCAACCAATGATTTTAGTGAAAGGCAAGGGCAACAAAGAAAGATTGGTGCCATTAAATGACACATGTATAGAGACATTATTTAGGTATTTAAAAGTTAGAGAAATTTTTGTAAGTGGCCCAAAAAGCTCAGTTTTCCTTTTTGCATCAAGAAGTAAAGAGGGGTGCCTTACACGTCAACGAGTAGGGCAATTAATAAAAGAAACTGCTTTAGAATTTGGTCTAAATCCGACGATGATTTCACCTCATGTGTTTCGTCATAGCTTTGCTACACACCTTTTACAGGGTGTGTCTGATTTACTAACCATTCAAAAATTACTAGGTCACAGTGACATAGCAACCAA
>CAYUNR010000006.1:0-42110 GCA_964446295.1 uncultured Candidatus Finniella sp.
CAGTATAGTAACGCTCTACTTTTGGTTGTTCTTCGACCACTCCCCCATCAACAGGTACAAGAGCTGAAGCTTCTGTTACAGCAATTGCTAATACAGCTGGTTTGGGCTTTGTACCTGACAAAGCATCAAGCCTTTCGTGAAAATTAATACATTCCTCGCCAGATGATTCATCATACTTATTTTTTTGTTGTTCAAAATTATCCACAAACTGCATCAAAGTAGTAATTTGTCCGTAAAATTCTGTGGACTGTTGACGCATTTTATTAGCCATATTAATAACGTCGGTCAAAAGTTGTTTTAGCTGCTCTTTTTTTTCAGATTCTTCAGATGGTATTTTTGCCAACATTAGCTTTTCTATAAGAGAAAAATCATCAGCAGAAGGCATTGCTAATGCAATAAGATTAAGTATTTTTACGGCATTATAAAATACATTGTAATCAGTATTTTTAAGCACTGTGTCAAATTCAAGCTGCGAGATTCCTGCAGTAACTGGGAAAGAAGAATCTTGTAACAAGCTGTCACCAGCGCCAACCATTGCGCCTGTGCTATTGCCTACAGTCAAAAATTTTTGGCTGATTTCTTGCAGTTGTAGCAGTTTATCCAACGTTCTTTTCAGCGTGGGTTTTTCATCTTCAGTACAAACACTATCAATGTCTGCAAATGCTTTGCGCAAAGCTCTAATTCTTGTATCGCTTGCACTACTGCTTGAGGCGCCACTTGCATAAACGCTGTTAAATTCATTAATAACTTCTATGAATTTATCAAAACTTGCTTGATAACCTTTTTTTAGCATGGGCAGAGTCAGCACTAGTTTTACTAAGTCTACGTCTTTGGCAGTGGATGCTAACGTCTGTGCAAAAAAATCTTTTAGTCGCCTAACTTTATCTTCATGGCTAACTTCTGAAGGATCACTCGAAGAAGAGCTTGTAGAACTAGGTTTTGCAAGACTCACTCTAAGATAAGCATCTAAAAACCTCTTTTTATCTCTCTCTGTTTTTAAAGTATTATCTTGCAGTTCATACTGTAATACTGCATCGGCAATTGCTGGATTACAGAAATCCGCTGATCTTTCTGAAATTGCTGTAGCTTCCTCAACACTCAATTTAGTCTGAAACTCACTTGAATATAGTAGATCACTTACTCTAAGAATGAGCACTGTTTTGCGTTTAGCTTCGATACTTGATTGAATGCCTAAAGTGCTTTCTTTTAATTTATCCAAATTTACTACAATTGGATTACCAGTTGTTATAGATTCCAAATACAGTTTAATAAATGTAACGTTTTCAGAACCTTTTAATTTTTTGTAATTTCCTTCATTAAAAGTAAAGCCAGCTGAATTTAATAATGCGTCTTTTATTGTTTGCAGATCACGCCCGTAATATGTAGCACAGGCAGCTTGAATAGCAGGATCAAGATTACCAACAATTGAGTTTTTTATAACATTATCAAACTGGGTTTTAGCAAATTTTTGAAGTAAAAACAAAACAGCTTGAATAGAAGCTGTTTCAGTTCCTTCTGTTTTTAATACTTGTGTTACAAGACCATCATCTTGCAATGGCATGTTTAAACTACGATCAGTTATAGCCTTCAATTCACCAAGTGTTTTTTGCAACCCTTTGGATGCAATGCTAATATTAACTAGATCATTAAACTGTCCACAAATGTCCTCAAAATCAGCGGGTAATGCAGGGTTTGCAGCAAGTATACTTTGTTCTATGGCATTAAGCGCCGCTTTGACGTCGTCACTTTTATACAATGCCGCATCTTTACTTAACATGGCCTTTTTTAATGCCGTAAATTTTTGGCTGAATTCTAGTAATTGAGTGTAATACTCACTGTCTATAACAATTCCATCAGAATCCGTTTCTAGTAAAAGACCAAGCTCTTTAAAAATATCTTCTATTTCTTTTGTTGAGAATTCTATTTCTGTAGGCAGCTCTATAGAGGATGCAATTTTTTTTAAAAATTTATCTAATGCCTGACAGCCAAGTGGTAATTCATCTTGCAGTGGAATTTGATCGCGTATTGCCTTAAATTCACCCAAAACTTGAGATCTTGTAAATTCAACAGCATCTGTGCTCAAAAAACGAATAGCTAAAAAATCACTAAGTGGCAAAGCAGCCCAACCAGTTAATTTTTGCTGTAGAGCTATATGGTAATTCAAAAATTCATCTAACCTACTTGTAGTGGCAGCTAGTTGCGCTGTTTGCTTTAAGTGATAATCTTGGGGTGCAGAACTTGAAAGAATATCGGTCAATAAGTCACCAACTGCACTAGATGCTGCGTTGAAAGCTTTAGAATGCATGTTCGCAAACATGGCTAGCAAGATTTTTACACGGTTGTATTCCGCCTCGTTCTTGCATGGGACATCTTCAACTCTTGCGTGGCCATTAACGGAAGCACTCACATGTATAGAATGTGTAGCATCGTTAAAAAGCATTGTCTTAATAGTTACCTCTGTACCCATGGCCAACGCATTTATAAGTAGGTCTACTGGACTAAGAGCTCCCGCAACTCCGCCCACGCCACCGCCACTACCTTGTGACTTGAGCCGTTCAATTTCGGTTGAAGCTTCTGCAAGCTTTGCTTTCATAGGCGATAATAGTGAAGCTTTTTCTTTTACTGCTTGTAATTCTGCCTGAAGTTTACGTTCTTGTTCTTCAGCGGCTAGTCTATCTTCTTCAGCTTTTGCTTGAAGTGCTAGTCTTTCTTCTTCTGCTTGTTTCAAAGCTGCTTGATGAGCCATTGCAGCCACAGCTTGTTGAAATTTTGCTTTGGTGCTTATTTTATCGCTAAGCTTTTGTCCAGGTTTTACAGGAGATACTCCGTTAGCCAAAGCTATTACATTATCTTCTTCTTGTTTTCTTAATCGTTCGTTATATAAATTGATTAGGATTTCTTGTTGCGCAAAGGTCTTACGAGGCATCGATGAAGCCAAAAGATCTGCAGCAATTTGGTCTGTAGATCCTTTTGACTGCAATCTTGAAAATGCATCTTGTATAGATAATGATCTTGCTCCACCAGAACCAGTGATTTCAAAATATTGGGAGCTTGCTCCCATAAGTCCTGCGATACTGTAAAAAAACAGATAAAGAAAGTGGACTAACTTAGACTGTAATAATGTCATGCAAAATGTTCTCAAACTATATAAATTTCAAGAATCGCTAAAAAAGATAGCAAAATGTTAAAGAAGTAGAGGTTATTTTAGGCTTGAGACTGATAGAGAGAGTGTCGTCTGAAACTAATATTTTCTTTGAATAGTTTCCCCAACCCGAATAAGATGTGCAGCGACAATCTATTCCCACTTTAAATGCGTTGAATTTTCTTTCAAATCCAACACCAAAAACAGGACTATTAAAGAATTTTCTACGTTTTTCAACAAGCGTTGGTATAGCGACTCCATGCATCTCTGTTGAAGACAACATAAACTTATTTTCAAATTTGCTTCTATCTATTCCAACTAATCCATAAAGAAAATTGTTATCACCAGTTAAATAAAATCCTGAACGTAACACAGCTCCTACAGCTAAAGATTGTTTTAATGTGCTCTTATAAGTCTTCATTGCATTATCTGCCTCAGCAAATGCAGATTCTTTCAAAGTTAATATGCTGCCTCGACCAATGTAAATTTCTGGACTCAACACGAATGCGGTATTGGGAACCGTCCACAAAAAACCAGCTATTACTTTGCCATTCATTCCATTGCGTGTTTGAGTTTTATTGGTAAAAAAAGGCAGGTGAACACCTGTTATTGTCACCACTTGTTCAGTCCTCTTCGCCGTCATGCGGTCATGGCCCACAGAAACACCCACATAAAATTCAACCGGACGTGCAGTTGCTACCTCAGTTGACTTAGTGGCTTCTGCAGTCTGTGCAGATTTTCCAGCATTTACACAAAGCGTACTTAGTGTAATAACAGCCAATAATAACCTTTTCATGCGAATTTCCCCTTCTTTGTTGAGGCCAGATATAGTTAAAAATACAGAAAATGTCAATAGTTAATCACTTTTATGAGCTAAAATTATGACAAAAAATATTAAAAAGCATATAAAAAATTAAAACAAAATAACAAATGTCACAACAATACAGGTGTAAGTGTCACTTTGTTAATGGTGCGCCCATAGTGTTTTCTTGGCAATTCTGGTTGATTGCGCGACTACATATTTTTCAAGGCAAACATGTAGCTAATTTGCCCAGTTTTGGAATTTTATGTGAACTAGAAAATGTAACAAAACGTCAAAGATGTTGAAATTATTTTAGGCTTAAATCGTATTGAAATTGTATCGTCAGAAACCTGTGCTTTTCTTGAATAATTACCCCATGCGGAATAGGGCGTATAGCGGCAATCTATACCCACTTTGATTCTATTGAATTTTTTTTCAAAACCTATGCCGAAAACAGGGCTTTTTAAAAATTTGCTGCGCTTTTCAACAAGTGTTGGCACAGGTGCTATTGGTGGGGGGGCTACAGAAGAAAGCATAAATGTATTTTCAAATTTGCTATAGTTTATTCCGGTTAATACATACAGAAAATCGTTAGTAGTATTTAGGTAAAAACCAGCGCGTAGCACCAAGCCCATTGTTAAGCTATGTTTGAAAGTGGATTGATAATTTTTATCAGCATTATCAGCTGGGTCATGCTGAGCTGTTTGCAAAGTCATTTGTCCACTGCCATGGCCAAAATATGCTTCAGGTCCAATTGCAAATGCCGAGTTGTGAATATTCCATAAAAACCCTGCAAGCAATTTTCCACTTAACCCATTGGTAGTTTGGGTTTTATTTTTTGAAAAAAACAATCGCGTGTCATAAGTAGTTAAAATCTCTTCCGTGCGTTTTGCGACTAACCGGTCATAGCCCATTGCAACGCCTACATAAAATTCATAGGCTTGTGTAGGCTCTGCCCCTATTAAGGAAAACAGGCATACAGGCAAAATTTTAAAAAGTAATTTTTTCATGGGCTTTCATTCTTTGAATAGTCGGGCATGATAGTAGTTACAAGCAATAAAAATGTCAACGATGCGTTATTTTTGTAAAATCAACTGGGTTTAAAATTATTTTAAATAATAGAATCCGCTTTGTATACAACGGTTTTAAGTGTCATTTTCTTTGGTTGAACATAGCTCATCTAATTCAGCTTCTATAACATGGGACCATTGTATAAAGTCTAGTTCTATCTGATCAAGTCTTGGGCCCAGTAATTTTGCAGCTGATTTTATTGGAACTAGCTTACGCAGCTCTTCAGCTTCATCACTTGAATCTTCTGTATCGCGGTCATTTCGCGCTTTAGCTCTGTTTATTAAATTGACCAGCTTAATTTCTTCGTTTGCTTTTTGCAGCTCTAACGCAAGACCTTGAATTGTTTCTTGGTGCTTTTTATTTGTAATTTTAAGAAGCTTTTCTAGTTTGCGTTGTTCATCAATGGCTTTTAGAGCTTTAATTAAAAGAGCATCCCTTTGCAGCTTGTGGTTTTTTTTAAGTTCTTGCTTTTCTATTGCTAACTGTTTTGAAATTGCACGCTCTTCGTCAAGCGCTTGTTCATGCTGTGCTTTCAGTGTTTGCTCTCTCGTAAGGAATTCTAACTGCTCTGCCTTAAGTTTTTGTATTTCAACTTGAAAATCGTACGCTTGTTTTTGTGCCTTTTCTAGTTCTTCATCAGCCACCTGAGCCATCTGTGCCTGAAATCGCAGGGATTGAGATATCAATTGTTCTTTAGCCAGAGCTTCTCGTAATGCAGTTATTTCATCAGTCTTCTCACGAATGACGTTTCTTACTGGAGTAAGACCGTTACTTGCTAAAGGGACATTTTCTTTGCCAAGAGCTCTTGCCGTGTTTTTTTGTTTGTTATACTGCTCAATAAGATTCTTCATATCCATAAGTGAGGCTGATGGTTCTTTTAATAAAAGCTCTTTTGAAATCAGATCTCCAATACCACTTCGTCTTCGCATTTCAGCAATACCTGCATGAAGAGAATTACGCATTGTTAAATTTGAGCTGTTGTTAATAGCAATGTCATCAAACAACACGGCAGCTTCAGCTGTATTTGAAATTCCCATAAAGAATATAAAGCTAACGCAAAAAGTCTGGCGTAAATCTTTTAATAGAAACGTCATTAATGAACCCATCATTAAAAAGAAGTGCATCCTAAAGTGCATTGAAGTTTCGTTAGCGACATGCATTCGCATGATATTTAACTCTTTGTTCGTAGGGGCTGATAATAGTTTCAAGCAATAAGAATGTCAATGATCTGATCTAAATTTCAAAATTTGGGTTTATTTTTTTATTTCCATCGTCCCCATTACTTTAATAAAGTTTTCTGGCAGCTCAGCCTTTACCACAATTTTTTCACGCTTGGCATATAATGGTACTTCCATTTCTGCACAGTGCAAACATAAGGATTGCTTCTCATTCTTAATGCCATATATCTCATCACCTACAATAGGGTGCCCAATGGCTTGCATATGAATGCGTAATTGGTGGGTGCGCCCGGTAATGGGTATTAATTTCACCAGTGTTGCTGATGCAGACCGTTGTAATACAGTGTACTGGGTAAAAGCCTGCTGGCCTTCTTTATCAATTTTTCCCCACCATGACTTTTTATCATTTGATTTTTTGGCAATCGGAAGGTTTATTTCTCCACTGTGCACGGCAATTACTCCATGCACCACTGCAAGGTATGTTTTTTGAATCTGGTGACTTAGGAAAAGTTCGCTGAGCCGTTTGAGGGCCGATTTGTTACGGCCTAAAAGTAAACACCCAGTAGTGTCTTTATCAAGTCGATGCGCCAATTCAGGCCTTTTAGGCAGGCCAAAACGCAAGTCATCTAAATAATCTTCAAGGGTTGCCATTTTGCGCCCCGCACCTTTGTGCACAGGAAGGCCAGCGGGCTTATTAATAGCCAGCATTAATGCGTCTCTATAAATAACTTCCACGGGCCGTAACTCCCCCGAGACAATATCTGTAAAAAAACCACAATGAAGTCCAAAAAAAATGATGTCAATGGACTATTTAGGGATTGACACATAGTTATCCACATTTTTTTTTCTATTTTTATGAATAGGTTGTATGCAGAAAATTAAATAAAATTTTTTGATAATTTATGTGAAAACTTGCAGAATACAAAGGGATTCGGGGGACTAGCCTGTTTTTTCAGCAAAGCGAACAGACATGACAGCTGGCCTCAACAAAGGACCTTTATCCACGATTTATCCAATGATTTATCCACAGATTTTGGGGATAAGTTAATTAATTGTTAACGCTGGGTGTTTTGTGCCTGTATAATAAGCTAAGTAGTGGTTTTTGACAGGTATTTTTATGGACTATATGCGCCAAGCCTTGCACCTGGCCAAACACGCGATCCACCATGATGAAGTCCCTGTTGGAGCCATTTTAGTGTTAAATGATCATATAATTGCGCAAACCCATAATCAGTGTGTTATGGACTGCAATTCTCTCCATCATGCGGAAATGTTGGCAATTAATCAGGGTATTGCTCATTTGCAAACGCCGTATTTAAACGAATGCACTCTTTATGTAACCCTGGAACCTTGCCCTATGTGCGCAGCAGCTCTTGCCCAAGCTAGAATAGGCAAGCTTGTGTTTGGGGCGTATGACCCCAAAACCGGTGGTGTTGAGCATGGACCCAAAATTTTTGATCACGCTCATTATAAACCAGAGATCATTGGAGGAGTTTTAGAAAACGAATGTGCCGAGCTATTAATTAATTTTTTTAAAGAGCGACGGTAGTCGGATCATGATTTTTCAGCTAGAGCCAAGGGTATAAGGTCTCTATACCCAGGCCATTTTAAAAACTCAGGCTCATGAACGCTAAGTTCAAGCAATCTTGCTTCATCAGCTCTAGGTAGCTCTCCGCGCTCTTGATAAGCGCTTCGTATGTAATTGATCGTATTTTCAAAGGTTTGTTTCATCCAATGGTAGATAGCGGTTTGCTGATCTGTTGCTAAGCGATCAGATTCCATGATCTTCCTAAACATGGCTTCCTTTGCAACAATCCCTTTTTCAGTATCAGGAATGTAATGTAGCCTTTCTGACAGTTTTTCTATCTTCACTTTATTTCTATGAAAGCAAATTCCAAGCCCTACAAAAATCGGGTTGTTTTTCAGGTCAATGGCAACTTTATTAAGTAGGCTAGAAACTCCGCGTGCTAGCTCTTCATCGACAGAATCTACAAGCAGTATTTTACTTAAAAGCTCCCTAACTTTATGCACGCTGGTTTTTGTATAATCAAAAGTCATATCAAGACCACTTATTTCATGTACGTAGTGTTGAAAAATTCCTGTTAAAAAATATTCTCCAAGTTGCATTGCTGTCCAGGTGTCGCCAGTGGCGTGAAATGCTCCAATGCTTCCCCTCATTGTAGCTGAATGATACAACGAAGAACCAAAAGTCGCTTGCATGGTTTCATCATCTAATTTGGGAAGCTTTTCTTCGCAAGAAGAAGCTGCACCCATTAGGAAATTTGAAAGGCCAAATAAAATGAATAACCCGATAAGAATTGCTGTCATTGTTAAAAATTCGTTCTTTAATAATTTAACGATACGCATTATTTGTGAAGTTTTTATTAATTTAGCTTTTATTTTAAGATGCTGTTGATCTGTTGATCTGTTGATCTGTTGATCTGTTGCATTCGATTGTGGTAAAAAAGCAATCATATTTTCGTTGTAGATTAATACATGAATTTTAAAAACAAAATACTTTCTTTTATTTTCTGTTTGCTTCTTGCTTTCGTAAACATCAATGCTGCCCATTTCTGTTCAACGGATGGATTAACAACAAGAGTTCCGACTGCTGTTAATCCATGGCCTTCAGTAGATCAGCAAATAAGAGATTGGGAAACTGTATACATACAGGCCGGCAAAATTAGTGACTTTTCTCCTGAAAAAACCTATCTGCCTGCATTAATTGGACGTGTGGAATTAATGGCGGCTTATGTTATAGATGCGCTTACAAGTTCAGGATCGTCCGAAGTAATTGCTAAGAGAGTAGATTATGCAAATGGTATATTGGAAGAAGCAGGTACATTCAATATTGAAGAAAGACTGAATTTAAGCACTGCAAGTAGGTTGTTTGATGCACTTGCTATGGCATGTGACACAACAATAAATTTGTTAGAAATGGTTCCAAAACCGATTAGTTCCTTAACTTTAAATGCTTTGGATGTAATGTTCTTATGCGTTCCTAATGGAGCTTTAAAAATTAGTCGAATAGTTGATGGAGTTTTGCGTGAGAGGCCACGGTTCTTTATTTCGTTGCCAAATAAAGTTATTGCTTATGAAAAAGCTCCTCATGGTGGTCATGTGAATAATATCTATTATTTTTATGCTCATGATGTTGATCATGCATATATTTGGTCACAAGCACATGTTCGTTGGGATCTTTTGTGGCCCGAGGGATACGCACGAGTAAAAAGTATCCGTGATGCTCTTTCTCCTGAGGAGAAAAATATCGTAGATCCTTGGTTGTACTTTTATTTTCATGAAGATGAGAGCTTAGTTAATGGTTGGTACGACCTAAAAAAGAGTACTCAAAAAGAGTTAGAAGATACGGTTATCCCTTTAATGCGTGAAGAAATGCGAGAAATTACCCCGTTCATTGATAGAATGTGCAGAGCAGGGATTAATCCTAGTTCCACTATGAGCCTTTTCCCTTTTATTCCAAGAGATATAAAATCTACTATTGCTAGAAAGCAAGGGAAGGACGGGGCTGAAATCCATGGTTATTTTAAATTAGATATAATGAAGAATGGGAGTATAGAAGAATTTGAAGAAGTGTTTGGTTCTACAAAAACTGTAACTTTTGCAGGCGTTCTAAAGATGAATGAATCGGCAGCTGGTGCTGAAATGATTGACGTTAGCGTCAAAGTTGATGATATGCTAGCCGAGTTCATAAACGTAGAATTAACAGTTGGAGCTGAAACTTATAGTTATCTAGACGAAGGTCCGCAGTATTTCATAACTAATGACTTTCAAGATCTTTTATATTTGTTACGGCATGCAGGTCGTGATTTCCCAGAACGACAAGTGACGCTAAAAAATTATAAAAGGGTAAAAGGAATGTTTGGTGAGTTATGTAAGGAAGCTGCGGAAATTTTAAAAGCACACTCTCATAAATAATGGGTGAAGTCACTTTAAGAATCTGTTTTCTTAGCTGCACCAAATGAAAAATTAAAACATTTTTGCAATTCGACTCAGAACATACTATCTTATAAAGTAACTGTTTAATTTATCCTGATCTTTTTTGGGGAGCTTTACGAATGTCATTTAGATTTAGGCGTCGCGGAGATGTGAACGAACAATCACCTCAACAAGAGCCATTTTTTCAAAACGCTGCAGGGCAACAACCTTATGTTGATGGTTCGGCTTACCCTCAAATGGGACAACCTCAAGGTTTTGATCCACGCTTCAATAATGGGTTTGGTCCACAACCATATCCACAGCAGCCTTATGGCATGAATCCTGGCGTTCCTATGCCACCTCAAACGCAGCCTTTTTTTAATGGCAACAACGAAAATTTTTATAATCCACAGCAACAACAACCTATGTTGAATACTGCTCCAAATCAACCTTATGGCATGATGCCCCCGCAAATGCATCCTCAGGCACCAAACGCATATATGCATCCTGTGCAAGCAAGCCAGCTTGGAAATTATCAGAACTACCAACAACAAGGTCAGCAAACGCCACAAGGGCAACGCCCTGGCTATGCTCAAGAAGATGTGCGGTCCTTATCATTTTGGCAAGAAACTCAGGCAAATGCTGGTTTCGAAGACCCAGAAAGTGACGCTGAAGCAAATTCACCTATTCGCTTACTCGTAGCAGTTGCGGGCGTTGCGTTGATTGCTGGTTTATCATGGTTTGCTTATAAATGGGCGAAATCTCCATCGTCTGATACACCGCCACTTATTCACGCCGATCCAGGTCCACATAAGGTTTCTCCCGATCATCGCGGAGGTCTAAACATTCCTTACCAAGACAAACTTATTTATGACCGTATTGGCGATAATGTGAATGAAGAGCCAGTTGAAAGGCTTTTGCCACCTCCTGAAATACCTTCGGACATGTCTCAGCGGCCTATTGATCAGAATCAGCAAACAGTTCAACAACAACCGATGCAGACTGATGGACAACAACAAATGCAACAGGGGCAAATGCCTCAGCAAGCTATTGCACCCCAACAAATGAATACTCAGCCTCAACAGCAGCAACCAGCAGTTGTTACGACACTACCTGCTGCAACTCCAGCACCTGTTGCTGCGCAATCAACTGTTACAGAAATTGAGCCTGAAATCATTAAAAAACCAAAGCCAGAAGCAACCATTAAAGGCACTTACTTTGTGCAAATGGCAACGGTTAAATCAGAAGAAGCTGCTTTGCGAGAATGGAAACGTTTACAAGCAAAACATAATCTAAAGGGCATGAAGTCTCAAATTAAAGAATCAGAAACAACCGATGGCGACACAGTTTTCCGCCTGCTTATGGGGCCTTTTGAAGAAAAAGTAAAAGCTCAAAAATATGCAGTGAAAATGGATGGCACCAAAGTTGTTCATATTACTGAGTAGATAATCTATGCGTTGTGCATCTTACTGTGCTGGTCACGCCTACGATATAGCCGAGGCTTTTCAAATCCTAAAGCCAAAAGCAGTGACTGCACAACTATATGATGAAGTTGTTTTTCTATCCATGGGTTCAGAGCACACTATGTGTATTTTTGCCTATGGTGCCGTTGTTTTTTGGGGCTACACAGTTTCTGAAGAACGCGCTGCTTTAAGTGAATTGTTGCCCTTTTTAAAAACCCCTTTAGCAAAAATTCAAGAAGATACCTTTGTTTTTGAGTACGGCGTTGAAACGCTTATTGATGAAGAAGAAGACCGTATGATTCTTCAATCAGAAGATCCCTTATTAAAAATTTCACTGTCGTATGGTTTGTCCCAATCTGCAAAACTTGCAGCGTTTGAACATGATATTGACCAAACTATTCAAAGAACGCGTCACATGCCAGCGGAACTCGCTGAAAAGGGCAAAATCAGCTTATCCCGTAAAAAGATATCTCAGCATATTGGCAAATTATTTAGCCAGAAAAACTCAATTAACCTTGAATCATTCGCGCTTGATACCCCAGAGTTTTTTTGGAAACGCCCGCGCTACGAGCCCTTTTACCAACTTGCTGTTGAATTTCTAGACATTCAAGTTCGACTGAACATTTTAAACAGCAAGCTCAACGTTGTGCACGAATTATATGAAATTTTAAGCAACGAACTTAAACACGCCCATTCTTCATTCCTAGAGTGGGTCATTATTATTCTCATTATGGTCGAGGTCTTGATTTCAATCCTTAAAGACTTCCTTCGATGGATTTAGCTCAATTTAGTAACCCTATCATCCTTCTTACTTTTTTAATTGATGCCCTGTTCGGGGGTCTAGCAATTGTTCTGGTCAAAAAAATCTTTGCCAAACAAAACACACGCCTGTGTGCACCATTTTATATATGCGCATTCGCCATTGGTGTGCTTTTGTTTTTCTACCTGACTAGCACTACCACCATCGCCAACGTTTGGTTGAATTCCAATGTACACACGCCGTTGCTTTATAAAATTGCCGGGGTCTGGGGTAATCACGAAGGTTCAATGTTGTTGTTCTTCACTTTTTTGACTGCCTGGGCAACGCTTTTGCGCAATAACGAAGCTATTCGCTTAGCAGCATTTGTACTGCTGGCAGTTGGCGGATACGTTTATTTTTCCGCAAACCCCTTTGCCATTTTAGCCATCAAAGCTGCAGCAGGGCAGGACCTTAACCCCGCCCTTCAAAACCCCTATTTAGCAATCCACCCTCCCATTTTATATGCGGGCCAAACCCTGTGCTTTGTGTTGTGGGTTTGGGCATGTGTTGCGCCAAACCATCCGCGTATTCCGTTTTACACTCGTGTGTGTTTTGGCTTAATTACATTGGGTTTAATTTTGGGAGCTCGCTGGGCCTATGGTGAACTAGGGTGGGGCGGTTTTTGGTTTTGGGATCCAGTTGAAACGGTATCGTTATTCCCATGGTTAGCTATTGCCGCGGCCGTGCATGCCACTAATGGCCGAATCTGTTTGTTGGTTGCTTTCCCCATGGTCATGCTGGGGTTAACGTTAGTGCGCTCTGGTGTGCTTGTGTCAGTTCACAGTTTCGGTTTTGACGCCTATAACGGCATTTGGCTTGGGGCGTGTACCCTTGCTGTGAGCGGTATTTCTGTGATGATGTCATTTATAGAGTCCAGTGCGGAGCTGCGTCATCCTGAGCCCTGTAAGGGCGTAGGGATCCAGTGTATGAAATCCGATTACTTCGTCTTTGCGAGCGTAGCGTGGCAATCCACACTTATTTATAGAATCCGGAATTGTTTAACTGGACCCTTACGCCTTCTGAAGAAGGCTCAGGGAGACGGTTTGGGGTTGTCATTACGTGACTCTTCCCCCGCAGTTTTTCCGCGACTTGATCGCGGGATCCAGTTCTATAAATTCCGTTCACTTATTCCCATCGGTTTCTTGTGCATCCTCGCAACTCTGTGCGCTCTGATCCTAGTCCCAGTCATGGCAAAAATCTGCCTAGCTCAAGACATCTCGATTGACGAAAGCTTTTTCCACAACTACATCAACTCCTGCCTATTAGGCCTGCTTGTTTTCGCAAGCTTCGCACCCAACATGAAAGCCCATTGGTGGAGCCTGCTGTGTGCTGCCTTATGCACCATTCTTTGGTGCCTGATCGTGCAACCCCATTTCAACATGCTTGACACCTGCGCTGCCCTTGTCGGGTTTTGGGTGGGCCTTAGCACTCTCAACCATGTAAAACAGATTTTTTCAAAAGGATTCGTCGCCGCCCACCTTGGCATAGGGCTATGCATTTTAGGGGCCAGTCACGCTGAAATCTTCACAATTAAACAAGAATTTAACATTACTGATTTGCCACCAAAATTTGCGTCACACGCTCTTCAATACATATCTAAAACGATGGTTGAAACCCCGCAAGTAACCAAAGAAACCCTCACTTTTTCAGTGGACGGAAAACAGCTTTGCCCACAGCGCCAGCATTTTCACATAAGCCGAGTGACCAAGCACCAACCTGCCTGGGTACGGGTAAACTTAGACCACATCCATGCTACCGCTTTTGTGGACGGCTCCACCTGGAAAATTGAGTTGATGCACAAACCTCTTATCAGCATATTTTGGCTAGGTTTACTATTCGTGTTAATGGGCATTTTAGTGAGTGCTAGAAAGAAATCTTAGATTTCATAAATATCACGACGATGGCCAATATATAAGGCCATGATAACCAGTTCAGATCCTTTGATTTGACAAATCAATCGGTAGTCACCAATACGCAATGAATACAGGCTATGCATGTTGCCAGTTAGGCGTTTAAAGAAGGTGGTTGGATTAATTTTACTATCTAAAATTTTTTGAATTTTCTTTTTGATTCGTGCTTGGACAGCATGGTCGTTCATTGAACTGAGTACGTGCATCGTCAGAAAACCCAAAATGCCACTTTACAGCCTGCAAAAGTTTAGAGGCCATTTTCTTTCATCACATCTTCAAAAGAATGTGTGCGTTTTCCTGATTTTACGTAATTTTCATAGGCTTTTAAGGCGATTTGTTTTTCTTCTTCTTCTTCTAAGAATTTCTCCAAAGCTTTTTTGACATAATAGCTTTTTGATCTGTCAGCATTCAAAGCCAAGCGATTCAAGCGAATTTCAAGATCTTTAGGTAGTCGTACAGCAAGCATCTTCACATCTACTTTCGTATATGTATGACAATATATACCAATGTATTACATTTGTCAAGGATTTACCTTGCCTCTGGCTTCATGCCGCAGCTTTTAAGCCAATACCAACCGAATGATTTTGTCCAAATTCAAGCTTTTCAAAATGCTTAAGTGCTATAAAAAACCCTGCTATTGCTGGCAAGAAAACAACCCACAGCCCCCAGGTGCCAAACCATTCTGTTAGGTAAATCAACCCAAATGAAGTTACTATATACATTCCTGCTCTAGAAATAGCATATGTAAAGCTTGCATAAGTATATCGCTTCAAAACAGGTAAATGCACCAAGAAAACAGGTACACCAGGGACGCTATCTATTGCTAGTGTCACGCTTACTGCTTGAATAAAAAATATGTGCATTGGGGTAGTAGCATGCATTAGTAAAAATGGCATCACTAAAATAAAGCCAAAAAAGAAAAGCGATTTTGCTTTCAGAATTTTCAAAGGGTGAACCCTATAACTTAGGTACGATATAAACCCAAGGCTAACCAGCTGTACAACTGTAACCGCTAAATTTTGATGAATAATTTGCTGGGCAGTGCACCCTAATGACTTCAATAAATTACCACAATAGACATATGAAAAATAAAAACAAATGGGCCAACTGCATTGAAGCAGAAAAAACAAAAAAGCAGATTTTTTGTAATCACTTTTCTTTTCAGATCTATTTTCAGTCAAAATAGTGCTTCTAATTATTCTCTTTGCTTTCTCTGCTTCTTTCTTATTTGTAATTAATGAAACCTCATGAAGGCGTCGTTTCATATCAGCAAACTCAGGGGTTTCTCGTAACCTTGTGCGTGCTATTGAACCAACTGCAGCAATGCCTGATCCAATCCAAAATGCTAATCTCCAGTTCATCTCAAACGAAGTAAAAGCTGAGGCTACTACAAGTGCCATGACCGTTCCTGCAACAGATGCCACCGCAATAAATGCAACAACAGGGTACCGCATTGGTTTTTCCGTAGTTTCCGTAAGGTACACTTCCGCGCCTACAATTTCACCCAAGGAAGCCACTCCTTGAATCATCCTGCAAATAGTAATAATCCATGCGGCAGATATGCCAATTTGCGCATAGGTTGGTAAATTCGCCATTACCAGCGATGATAACGACATCAACAAAGTGGTGATAATCACTGTAGATTTTCGCCCAATGTTATCGCCAAGATATCCAAAAATTAAGGCACCAAATGGCCTTAACACAAAGGTTGAACAAAACGCAAAGGCTGATAGTAAAGCCGCCGTGTGCGGATCTGTTTTTGGAAAGAACAATTCATTCAACAAAACTGCCATATGCACATATAGCATTAGGTCGAAATACTCAAGAAAAGTACCAATTTGCAATAACCCAATGGATTCTTTTTGTCCTTTTGTTAATGAAGAAAATAGGCTCATAGCATCACTTATTAAAAATTAGAAACCTGAGGCAATCTGTAAGCACTTTTTCTTGTAAAATCTAAGAGAAATGAATTTGTTTTTTAACGTTGATTTCTTTTTAAAATTATCGCAGTAATGCAAGAAAAGATTATATGAATGCAAACATTCTCCTTCCGATAGCAGGTTAATGACTTGCTTTTTCTTTGTGCATAAATTGAAAGGCCTGATATGGAAACTCAAGAACTTATTAAATTAGCAGCTATCTTTGGCTTGGTTGTGTTTCTCTTGAATCTTTCCCCTGCAATTAAGCGTAATACAAAGAAATTGGGCAAGCTAAAACACATTAAAATGAAAAAGTATAAAATTTGGAAAGGTCAGCGCAAACGCGTGAAGTCCTAAAATTAATTTTGAATAGTGCAGTTCTTATAGTTTTAGTCTTTAAAATTATTTTCAATATCTTTGATCGACAAATAGAAATGAAAGCTAGACGAAGGCAGTTGCAGAAATCCAAATTGTTGATAAAACATCTTTACAGATTCATCTCTAGCATACACTACAACAGCCAAAATTTTGATAATTTTTGCCGCTTTTAGGCTTTTTAGAAGAGCATGTTTAAGTAAGATTTTATCCAAACCTTTTCCGTGTGCATTTATATCAACAGCAAGTCTTGCTAAAAGCATTATAGGTTTATGGCAATCTTGCAAACCAAGTGGCGCAGCAGCAACTATTCCATATGCTAAAGTAAAATAACCAACAACTTTGTTATGCATATCATTATTATGCATAACATATGTTCGTGGGCCCATTTTTTGGTGATTGTTTAAGGCTTTTTTCGAAAGATAGGTGTTTAAAGAAGTAGACGTGCAATCAAACTTTTCAATAGAATGATTAGGTGTTAAAAGTATTGATTCAAATAGTGCTTTACCCATAGCGCTTACCCATCCGATAAGTTATCCTCATTCATTAAATTTTTAAGATCAACTAATGTACGAGCTGGCTCGTCTATAGCTTTGCAAAACGTGTCCCACTGTTCAGGAGTTAAGAAAAAATGAGATTGTTCAGTAAGAACTTCCTCAGCAGCGCTGAATGCTCTTTCCAGTACAAATCCGGAAAGCGTCATGGTGCGAAGCTTTGCTGCTTGCGATAGCAGATTCTTTTGTTCTGTTGATATGCGCAACTGCAAAGTCGATTCTTTTGTTTTGTTTCGTGTCTTTTGCATTGTGTTGCCTAAAATTTTAAATCCTATAACAGACGTACATTACAACGTATTGGATAAATATGATAGATAAATTTTTAATAAAAAATAATGTAATTACTATGTCAATACAAAATAAATACAAACATGAATTTAAACTTACAGAATGCACAAATAAAGAAATGTAATGACTTTGTCAATACAGCTGCAAATTTGAATTGCTGTGGTGCGCATAATCTATTTAACTGCTCTCGAATTGCTTATGTAGCATTTGCTATCGTTATTTCGGTGTCTAGTAAAAAAAGTAATGACATAGTCATTACACAAAAAGTATTTGAAAATAAATATACATATACATTTCATTAATAACTATTATTTTCTATGTTTTATATTTTCATAGAATTGTCATATGTAATTTTAATAAAATATTTTATTTACTAATCTATAAAAGACGTCTATATGGGTATGGTGACCTACTAGATAGGAGAAGTTGAAATTTCAAAATCCTCATTGCCAAAATCAGAAATATTTCTGATTTCTCTGGCTATTTTTTGCCAATGTTTTTCATATGCAGATTGGTATTTTATAAAAACCATATTTGATGTGGTTGACGCTAAACACGCACACCTGGTTATTGATGATTTTTTACCCTATTGGTTTCTCATCTATTTTATTGGAAAGCTAGCAGGCACCTATTGTTTTGGAAAAATGACGCAATCACTTAACTATTTCAAAATTATGCGTTTTATCTCGTTTATATATTTAGCAGCTGTGTTTTTGATTTTAATCGTTTTGCTAAGAGAGCAAGATTTTTATTCGTCCTATCAAACGCTTTATTGTGCTTGTTTTCTAACTTCCTTACCTTTTTATGCTTTGACAATTCTTTCTGCTATGTATCTTTTTGAGAGGCGCCCGCCTTCACAGCATATTTTAATTGGAACCAGCATTGTTTTTGCAGTTTTTAGCGCACGCTTTTTGTTTCGTTTGTTGATGAATGCTGTGCCACATGAATATATAAAATTTGCGTGTGTATTTGCAGGAATAATTACGTGTTTATCATTCTTTATTTATGCCTATGTAGAAAGGCATTCTGAGCAATCTTCGCCTTACGTCAGAACAATTCAAAAACCATCTTCCCTTTCTTTTGCTCAAAAACTAAACTGCGCCTTTATAGCGACTGGATGGAACTTAGGCTTTTCCTACCATTACTATTTTTTAGCGCCTTACATGAAAAATATTTATGTAATTAATCATTACACAATAGGTGGCACATCTATCTGTTACGTTGCTCAGTTGTTGAGTCTGCTGCCATCAGTTGCCATATGTAAGAAATTTGGTGTCTTAAAGACTTTAACAATTTCACTTATGTGTATGCTTGCGTTGGGGATATCAATTCCATTTATGGATCTTACAAAAGAATCATTTTCTTTGTTGCAGTGTTTATTAGGCTTTTTTTCAGCTGGTGTCTTTTCACCCATTTTAATGCTTTTGCACAGTTATTATAAAAATACCAAAAATCTATTTGCAACTGCATTTTTGTTTGCTGTAGGGGCTACAATTTCAACGTTGATTTTTAGCATTATCCCTCTTTTCACAAAGTCACTGAACTTTGCATTTAGTGGAATGGTTGTATTCATTGTGTGTGTGTTACTTAGTCTTATTGGAGCAAACGCTATTCATCTGCAAAAAATTACTAAGATCAACACTAAATTAGCTGCATAAAATAATAATCCACTAAACTAATTGTTCAAAATCCTTAATTTTGCTAGGGTTTATACGGATAACCGAATTGAAAGAGCCATGGAATCGTTTTTAGCATTTGTACAAGAGTGGGGATATATTGCTGTTTTCCTAGGGGCAATTGTTGAAGGGGAAACGGTTATTCTAACCGCATCAGCCTTGTCAGCACTTGGCTACCTAAATTTCTACAAAGTCATGGCGATTACTTTTTGCACAACGGTGGTGGTTGATCAAGGTTTGTTTATGCTTGGCAGACGATACGGCCCGGCTTTCTTTGAGCGTTTCCCAAAACTACGTCCAAGGGCCGATAAAGCATTCAGGCTTTTACACCGTTTTGATAAATGGTTCATTTTACTTTTTCGCTTCATTTATGGTATTCGCGTAATTAGCCCTATTGTTATTGGCGCTGCACACGTTGAACACAAACGCTTTGCTCCACTTAATGTGCTGTCAGCCTTAATCTGGACTGGTGTTAGTTGTTATAGCGGATACATGATGGGAGATGTATTAGAAAAGCTCCTAGAAAATCTAGAAGTGGCTAAGCATTACCTTATGTTAGGTGTTGGTGCGTTAGTTGTTATTGCTGTTGCATACTGGTGCTGGAAGAAATCCAGAAAATAGATATTAGTTGGTTTACTCTCGTTAGTTTCTCTATGGCTTAATTACAAACTATTGTAATTTTACTTATCAATAACCACATATAAAATAATTAATTGAAAAGCTCCAACGGAGAACTACATGAATTATTTTACAAGGCTATTGTTAACTACTGCCAAACCAATGTTAACTCAGGTGATTTTATTATCCTGTTCGGTATTTGCGTCAGGCGCAAAATCATCTGAAAAAGACGCACTGAATTCATATGGTCGTGGTCTCTATAACTTTAAGTGTAAATCTTATGATGTTGCGATGCGGGAATTTACGTCCGCTATTTCACAAAAAGAACTTCCTTCTCCCTATAAAAATGCTGCGAATTATTATTTGGGCGTTTCTGCTTGTGTGAAAGAAAACTATGTTAATGCGATAGTTCCACTAAATAACGCACTTGGATCTCAGGTATTGCTAGAAAATGACAGACAAACTGCTTTTATGTTTTTAGGTACTTCGCATTTTAAGACAGGTGACTATGCAGCTGCGATACCTTCCTTCAGGAATGCACTTTCAATTCATGGGCTAAGCGAAAGTGATAGAAACTCTGTAATTTACCATTTAGGTGTTTCTTATTTTCAAACTAGAAACTATGCAGAAGCGATAAGCATGTTAAGTAAGGTCTCTCCCTCTCGTGGCTTAAATGCTATAGATAGAAGTGAATATTTTCTGCATTTGGGCGCTTCTTATTTTTATAACGAAGACTATGCATGCGCGATAGGAACCTTAACTGATGCGGTTAAAATGCAGACATTACCTGAAGCAGCTATCAGAAAATGCTATGGTTTTATGGGCGTTTCTCAATTTAAACTAGGCAACTATGCAGCTGCAATAAGCTCATTGAGAAATGCACTTTTGACTCAAGGATTGATTGCAAATGATAGAGCAAATGTAACGTATCATTTAGGGGCTTCCTATTACATGACAGGTCAATATGACACCGCAATAGATGTATTAAATGACGTACTTGCAGACTCAATATTGTCTGGCCAAAAAAGAAGCAACGCTTCTGTATTTCTGGCTAAATGCTACGAGAAATCAGGCACCTTATATTAAATAATGCTAGGGTTTGGTTCAGCTACCGAACCCTAGTAATTTATTTACCCAATTCCCATAAATGCTATTAAATTTCAGCTATTCAATTAATGTTTTAAAAGTAGCTGACGCCACTACTCCTTAAGTTTTTCCTTCTTTATTTGTGAAGGTTTACCCCTAATACTGTCATCCTGAGCCCTCGTTAGCCCTCATTAGAGGGGGTCGGGATCCAGTGGATAATATCAGGGTTTATACAACTGGATTCTATGGTCAAGCCATAGAAAAACTTGGGGGTTGAGCGGACTCTGTCGCTAGTTTCCCTACGACTTGATCGTAGGGTCCAGTGAATAATATCAATGAAAACTCCTACACCCATGCCTTACCTGGCGTGTTGCTTCTTTATGGCTTGAGGTCTATCTGCATCTATTCACTAGTAGCGTATTGTTGCATTCTTAGCTTCTCTTGGAAAAGCCGATGGTGCCCACGCTGATAGATGTGTAGATTCAAGAAGAAAAATGGATGCAGTACTTCCTGATGGTGCCGAAGTCGCAGGATTGATGCAATTTTTTGTTGTTGCAATTCAATTAGTTTGAGTTGCGTCTTAATGTCTTTCCAATATATTTCAACAGCACCTGCAGCAAGACTTTTTGCTGTATCCATGTTTGTATTACCATAGCTGCTCAAATCTTCAACTATAATGTCACTTACAACCTCAGCTACCTTTTCTTCTGATGTGTCTTTCCTAACGCCTTTTGTATAAAGCTTATTCGCAACCCATTGCAGATTTGCCTGGGCCTGATTCTCATCGTATAAATTCCAACGATTGCAATATATATTGAATGTAAGGTTGCCTTCTGCCCCAGCAAATAGCTTTGTGAAATCATCATCAACGCAACGCATTCCAATTGTAGCGCGTTCTCCAATCCCTTTTGTGCAACTTGTGGGGTTCTTAGATCCTTTATAGGCTTCCATAGATTCGCCTAAGAATCCATCAAGCCAAAGGTCAATTTTAGTGGGGTGTAAACTTTGTAAAAATGTTACCGCAAGCGCGATAGTTTGTTCATAATTGGTATCATTTACTAACCTAAAAAATGCAACCTGCTTTGCTTTGTTTAACGCTTCCAGATCATCTTTATATTTTTCTTCGATCCAGTTAACTAGCAGGTCTTTAGCTTTTTCATATTGCATTACAGTAATCTGTTGTTTTTGTAAGCTCTCGCCCATTTTCTGCATCACCGCATCTTCTAAGCGCGTTTTTTGCGAGGAAGATGAGCTTGAGCCGTTAGGCAAAGAATTGCTTGATGAGCTAGAGGTTTCTACCATTGTTCTTGCGTAAGCATGAATTTCAAGAGCTGTAGATGTATAATTCCTCCTAGTGGCGCTTTGCATAGGACTGACTGGCAGAGCAACATCAGGAAAACCATGAGAATTTACAAAAATAGCAGCAGGTGCACGCATAGCAGCAGGTACACGCATTAGATTTGATCGCATTGACACATCAGAATCATGTCTATATTGATCAATCATTCTTATAGCTTCAGGTTCCCATCGCTCTGGCGGCATAGCGAATAATATATCTATGAAAGTCTTCATTTCAAAATAGGGAACAAAACGATTAAACTCTACAGTGCGGTCAGGGGTGAAAATACGCTCAAGTGTTGATAAGTTGCTAGTAAGCGTTAGCCAATTTGCATCAGAAATACGAGATAAATGACCAATAAAATTATGCTTATGCTCTGCCTTTACGCATTGAGAGAGCTGGTTCACAGTCTCTATAAATATTGGTATTTGTCGATTTGCTAAAAAAACTCTATTTACAGAAAGAATAACTGAGGGTTTTTCAGTTCTACTCACACCCTGAGAAAGCTGATTTACCGTATCTATAAATGCTTGTGTTAAATGATTGGCAGGGACATCTTTTAAAAAGATAATAATGGTACTTTTATGGCCTTCACTCAACCCTGAAGAAAGCTGATTTACCGTATCTATAAATGTTTGTGTTAAATGATGTGCAGGGAGGTCTTTTACAGAGTGCCTAATAACCTTTCTGTCGATCTTATCATTTTCTCCCTGAGTAAGAGCTTGTATAACATCTTCTTCATCAAGAATTTCTTCATTCCTAACGTCAGTCGCACACAACTGAATTTGCACCATTAAGCTTATGCACAACGCAAAAAACATCATAGGTTTCTCCCCTTAGCATTTCATTATACAGCAATGCTTAATGGTAATGGAGTGCTTTTATGCATGGGTTCTAAATCTCTACACCCATACCTTGCACTGGTGAGTTGCCTCTTTTGATAAGAATAAATCAGTCAGTCCCCACACTAAGGCGTCTAACCGGTCGGGGGATTTGGCCGATGCTTCCGGCACCCAAGTGCACAGCTGGGTTTCCAAAGCGGGCAGGGGGCCAATATGTTTAACTTTACCTTGTTCGTATAGGCTAACAATTGGTTCGGCCCGAAGCGCCTTGCCCCGGGTGGCGCGCACGCTTTTATAGCTTATGTGCGGGTCACAAGCCATTAGCAAATCTTTGACCATGTCTCCGCCTTTGTTAATTTCGGCCACCACTCTGTCGGCCTGATATTGGTGGTACAAAGCCACCACCTTTTTCACCCATTCCGATGGTGCTGCCTTATAGGTAGCATCTTCCAGCACATACGCCTGTTGGTTTGCATTTAGGCCTATGACCATAATGCCGGTTTCGTCGCTGGTTTCACTGTTGGTATCAGCCGGGTCAACCGCCACCACAATGCGCCGCCAGTCGTTATTGGGCGGGAGCTCGTAAACAATTTTGTCAGGTGTCCACAATGCCCCTGCGGTTTCATCTATCATTTGGGCATAAATTTCCTGGGCTTCTAGCTTGGTGCCAGCGAATTGTTTGTTCAAATTTTTAAGGAATCCCGCTGCTAAATTTGCAGCATTATCAAAGGTTGAGCCACGGGTGACCACACATTCAGGGTCGCCCATCAGCTGAGTAAGGACTGAGTTTCGCCGGGGCGTTGTGGTGATAATGCATTTGGGGTGAGCACCCAAACGCAAGCAAAGGTTCAATTGTTCCCAAAACTGCTCAGTCTTCTTGAACTTGGCCAGCTCATCTACCCAGGCACCATCAAACTGGGGGCCTCGTAATCGTTCATAATGGTCTGCCCCAAAAATTTGCACCTTGGCTCCATTGTGAAATTCAATAATGCCATCACCCTTGCGGTATTTCTTAATCTGGTCAGGTGGCACAACGCTTAGCAGCCCGCTTTCCCCTTCAACCATGACCATGCGTGCTTCAATACTTGTTTGACCAATCAGGGCAATGCGTTTGTGGCGCTTGGTTTTAATCCAACTCCACACGGTTTCTGCACCAGTTCGGGTTTTGCCAAACCCACGCCCCGCCAATATTAGCCAGGTGTTCCAGGGTTGATGGGTGGGTTCCCGCTGTTCCGGACGCGCCCTGTGCGCCCAGCTTTTGGCATATATATCAGCTTCTTTTTGCTGCAGCACTTCTTGCAAAAAATTTGTTAAAAAAGGCGCAAGTTCAAGCCAAAGGGCATTTAGCTCAAACGTCCATTTCAAGCTATGCAACATTTTGTGCCTATATTTTTAGGGTCATGTTCTTATTTTACGCGGAACTTAAAAAAGCCCATCCAAAAAATTTTTGATTAAAAAGGGTTTAAGGTAAAGCTTCTTGTGGGCAAAGAGCTTACGTTTGAAGAATTTTAGTGTGATTATCGAGTATCATTTTTAGAGAAAATCGTCTAATATGGAATTCACTACCATATTGGACGAAACATACATGAATCATTTAAAAAGGACCTTAGCAACCACCGTCAAGCAAGTTTCTTCTGCTTTTCCTGTTATTTTACTAACGGGGCCGCGACAGGTAGGAAAAACTACTCTTCTTGAAGATTGTAGGGAAGAAGCAAGAAACTATGTAACGCTAGATGATTTAGAGCAACGAGAATTAGCCCAAAATGACCCTGTATTATTTCTACAAACCCATACACCTCCGGTGATTATTGATGAAGCTCAATATGCCCCCAATCTTTTTAGCGCGATCAAAATAATTGTCGATCGTGATAAACGCCCAGGTCTGTTTTGGTTAACAGGATCACAAAAATTTCACCTGATGCGCAATATCTCAGAAACTTTAGCCGGGCGAGTAGCTATTCTTGATATGCTTGGTTTATCTCAAGCTGAAATTCTTAGTCGTAATGAGGAATCAACTCCTTTTCTTCCCACAGCGGAGTGGCTTAAACACCGTCAATTGGCAGTCAAATCAAGCCTGAGCTTACTTGATGTTTATCGCTCAATTTGGTTAGGTGCTTTTCCAAAAATTGTCTTAAATCCTGATATTCGCAGGGACATTTTTTATAACTCTTATGTTCAAACGTACATTCAACGAGATGTAAGAGCACTAACACGTGTGGGTGATGAGATGGCATTCGCTCGCTTTTTAAAAGCAACGGCTGCAAGGACAGCTCAACTTATTAATTATGCAGATTTAGCAAGAGATGTTGATGTTGATCAAAAAACGGTTAAAGCATGGATTTCTATTTTAGAGACGTCTGGATTAGTATACCTGCTGCAGCCTTATCATAACAATGTAACGAATAGAATGATTAAGACTCCTAAATTATATTTTCTTGATACGGGATTATGTTCTTATCTAACTCAATGGTCATCTCCAGAATCTCTCGAGGCAGGAGCTATGTCTGGTGCAATCCTTGAAACATATATGTTAACAGAAATCTTGAAAAGCTACTGGCACAACGGTAAGACGGCTCATTTTTATTTTTATCGTGATAAAGATCAAAAAGAAGTTGATTTGCTGATTGAGCAAGATGGTTGCTTATATCCTATTGAATTTAAAAAAAGTGCAAGTCCAAGCATCAACGCAGCCAAAAATTTTCAAGCATTAGAGAAATTAGAAAAAAATATTGGACCTGGCGCCGTCATCTGTTTGAAAGAAAGGGATGTGCCTTTGTCAAGCAAAGTTGTAGCTATTCCAATTAGTTATTTGTGATGAATATTGAGAACCACGAATAACTTCTGTGGGGCATATGTCTATATGTATGCGGAACTTAAAAAACTCTATCCAAAAAAAATTGCGATGCATGCCCCCCTATGGTAAAATGAGGGATTCATAAAACAAACGGATTCCTTATGGGGTCGCTATTGCGTTCAACCCCCTTTCAGCTTTTGCTTTGTATTCTTTTTGCCAGCTTGTTTGGTGAAATGCTGCCCCATGCATGGGTGCGCGGTGCATATACGTTAAGCCTGTTTTTTATTGATTGTGTTCTGTTTTTCCTGCCCGTCATGATTTTTGCCTACATGTTTAATGCCCTTATTTCAGCCGATGAAAAAGGCCCCATTTTAGTGTTTTCACTGCTTGGGTTGATTTGCCTTTCCAACGCGGTGGCCCTGTGTTTTGCCTATGGCGTAGGAAGTGTGGTTATTCCCCACCTGGCGGTGCACGTTACTATGGCTGAGGCTTCGTCATCGGTGCTTCCGTATTTTCGCATGCCTATAAAACACGGATTGCGTTCAGACTTTGTAGCCTTAGCGGCGTTTGTTTTGTCATTTATTTGCGTGAAAGCTAAGGGGCAAAGGTTTGTGGGTAACTTCGTTGAACGCATTCGAAAACTGCAAGCATCAATTGGTGTGTTCCTAAAAAAAGCGTTTTTACCCATTCTGCCTTTGTATGTATTGGGTTTCATGTTGAAAATGAACAGCGAAGACACGCTGACATTTTTGTACACGAAATACTTGCCAATTTTCGCCCTTAATGTTGGGGTTAGCTTTTTGTACGTGCTGACTTTATATAAGGTGGTCAGTATTGGTTACAAGCCAATGAAAACGCTCATTTTTAATATGCTGCCTGCGGGGATTACTGGTTTTTCTACCATGTCTGGCGCGGTTACTATGCCGGTAACTTTGGAATGCACAGAAAAGAATGCGCGTCACCCAACCCTTGCGCGCATGGTTGTTCCCACGGCTTCAAACATGCACATGTTGGGCGATGATATTACTATTACCCTAACGGCGCTTACCTTATTGGTGGTCAGCGGCGTTCCTATGCCAAGCTTTATTGAATTTATTCCGTATGTAATTGGATTTTGCATTGCAAAACTAGCATGTGTTGGCATCGCCGGAGCCAGCTTATTGGTGGTGTTGCCAGTGCTTAAAGAACATTTGGGGTTTTCATCAGAAATGGTTAGCCTTATCACCACTTTGTACGTGTTACATGATCCTTTTGGCACATTTCATAATGTTATGGGCAACGGGGCGTTTGCACTGTTTGTTGAAAAAATTTTTGCCAAACTGCGCCTGGTTGGTAGCTGATCATAGTGAAATTCCCCGCGACTTTCGCCGCAGGGTTATGACAGGGATTTTTACTTTTTATCGCGTTTTAGTGACGTTATTGGTAATTCTGGTTCCTTTTTTACCACAATAATTTTAGAGCTTCCCCCAGGTTCCATGTAAGATGCAATAGCCGGAAGAGGTGCATGGGAACTATAAAGCGAGAGCGTTCTTTTGGGTTCAATAACATACCCAGCACCAGCGGAATTAGCTGTGGGGTCAACAAGATCCGAGTTAGCTTTAAACGTAACTTCAAATGCGCCATTCAAACTAATACCATTTACATAACCTGGAAAAATCGTTCTTTCCTGTAGGGTCATTACAGCTTTTAAGTAAGCTTCGCTGGCCGGCACTTTGGGGTGTCTTTGCACATCACATAATTTTGCCGCACTTGCTAGCAAACTAGAAAAACCAACTGCAGGCGTTATAGGAGCCCCAATTATTATAGCGCCACCATTTAAGGGAAATACGGTATTGATACATGGATCTGCAGACCCAGGCTCAATAATTAACCTGCAGCCAGCGGGAAGAGTGTCTTGAAACCAGAGTAATGGGCTTGTGGTTGGTCCTCTGGTAAGTAGAAAGTGGATGTTAGTATTAGCAGCAGGAGTAGGCAAAGCATAAGTTGAAGGACTATATTCAGGCGCCTCTGGGCCATGACGAGTATTGCCTACAACAAGGGTTGCATAGTCACTGGCATCGCCCATCAAATAAATGTCTTTGAGAGTGCTTGGAAGCTTAGGGGCATCTCCGGTACCTCTGTAGCTATTCGTAGGGATTGAATTGGGTTCAAGAGGTGATGCTGTTTTTATAAAAGTTATATAAAGTGATTCGCACGTAGCGCTTGGCATCGTAAAGCCATCAAATCCTCCGGAACTGCCAATTCGAACGATATCACTTCTTTCTTCAAGTCCTTCTAATCCAGGAAAGTAACAAGTTGCTGCTTCAATGTATGAGCTAATGGTAGCGATAAATCCCAACATGTATTTGAATTGTTTAATCATCATAGAATCTCCTTAATGTTAAGTTGTTACCAAGCTCAGCAAGAACAAATTTGGAAATTCACCTAAGTAATATGACTTCTTGCGGAAAAGCAGTGCTTGAACATGAATTATCTGCTTGAGCAATGCTTAATAACAGTAATAGGGAAAAAAAGTTAATATATAATTAAATGAAAACTCCTTCGTTTATGTTGTTACAAACGAAGGAGTGTTTTGGTTAACGATTTAATTTTAGTGTGTCAGTTTAAGTGCTGGTACCAAAGTTGGTAGCACAGGTGCTGTTGTTGCTAGTACAATTTGACCAGGTGTTTCACCACCAACAAGAGTGGATTTAACATTGGGCAAGTTTGCATGTGAAGCAAAAAGAGTAAGTATCTTTCCAGGCTGTACAGTAAATCCACCAGTTGTAGCAGCGTTAGTTGCAGGATCAATAATGCATGAGTTATCATTAAAGGTTGATGCAAATTCACCAGCTAAACTGATTCCTTTTACACTAGCTGGGAAAACTGTTGCTTCTGCCATTGTCAACAAAGCTTTGTCATATGCACGGCTAGCAGCTATGCTTGGGTGTCTGTAGATTGGGCAGTTCAATAGAGCAGAAAATCCAGCTGCAGGAGCTACAGGAGCACCAAGAATAATCATACCTGTAGCAGGCGGCATTACTGTATTAAGTCTAGGATCAGCAGATAAAGGTTCTACTACAACTCTGCAAGAAGCAGGAAGTGCACTTTGGAACCACCTAGCATGGGCAGAGTTTGCAGCTTCGCTTAATAAGAAGTGAATTGTTGTTCCAGGTGCTGGTGTAGGTAGTGCATTTGCAGCGGCTCCGAAAGCAGTGTGAACATCGGAAGCATCACCTGTAATCCAAAGGTCTTTAACACAAGCTGGAAGTCCACCAGCTGCTGCTACTAGTAATGGCGGAGCAGTCACTGCAGCTGCAGGTCCTGTAGCTGCCGCATTCGGACCTACAGTTGACCCTGATTGTACTAAATTTATATAAAGAACGTTGCAAGAAGCGAGAGGAGCACGGTAACCACTAAGATTTCCAGCAATACCTAGTACAACAGTATCGCATCTAACTGTTCCGCCTACTTCATCTATTCCAGGAATATATACTGTAGTTGTATCTACTGCTGATGCAAAAAGCGCACTAAAGCATGAACTTATGGTCGCAGCTAGTCCTAACATTTGTTTAAATTGTTTAATCATAATAAAGTCTCCTTAATATTAAAATTCATTTAAATAAACAAGACTTTAGTTTTATTTGTCTTGCTATGCAGCAGAACGCGACCACGAACTTTTCATGAGTTGTTATGCTTATTAATATTTATAAATAAAAACAGTTAATAAATATTTAATTAAATAGTATTTACTCATATTTTATTGTAGATTAGATGTATTTTTTTGTCGTGTTCTTAATTTCATTTAAAATGATTTCAATTGAAAAACTAATAGGCACATGCTATGCCTGGAGATTAAATATCAAAGTATAGGCAGTGTAATGATCAAGTTATTCTTAGCAACTTTTATTGCTTCTGGTGTAGGTTACTGTACGTCTGATTTACTCGATGCAGACATGGCAGCTGCGGCGCCAACAAGTCGTGCTGCTGGTGTGCCAAGTACCGTTGAAGAAATACTTAGCGATGAAGAATTTTATAACAGAGTCATCATAGGAATGGACGAAAAAGACTGGTCATTTGTTCAAAGTACAATTCCAATTGCTGTGCCAGAGCTACGTAAAATTTTTGTTGAGGCCCTTGATCAGCTCTTTGTTGGCATGAAAGGATTAAAAATTGATCTCTTTTGTCAACTTTTCGACATTGACACAGCAAAATTTCCAATGATCATAGGTCATGTTCAAAAGTTATCAGCTGAAATACCTGATCATGGTAAAATTTTCTTTATTAAAGCTTTGGGTATGGCTGAGCCAAGTAACTTAACCGATGCGTTTATTAGAGACCTTACAACCTTATCGGGGAATATATATAGTGACTCTATGATTCTAGCCTTAAGCTACGTCGAACCCGCTAAATTAACGGAGCAATTTATCAATCTGGTAGTACGAGCATCAGATGGTGTAAATTATTATGGTGGTAAAGCTTCTATCATGAAATTGCTTGCTAAGGTTACATATTCTGCTGCAGACACGGAGGCATTTTTGCATATATTTGAATTGATAATTAAAAAGTTTGCACGCCGTTATTTTGGGGTTAATAGAGTTGGGCTAACTGCAAGACTTGTTGAACTTGCCCCAAGCCGATTAAATGATGCTCTTGTTTATTATCTTGAAGATGCTGGGGATTTTGGAATAGATATTTATGAATCTCTGGATAAGCTGTTAGTTGCTGATAAAAAGTAAAAAAGCAGGCAGAAAGAAGTCCAACGAAGTATTATTAATGGATTCCCCCCTTCGTTTGACTAAACGAAGGGGTTGAAGAAGTTTTGGAAGCTTTTAGCTATGTGGGTTTAATGCAGGAGTTAATTTTGGTAATGCAATTGTAGATGTCACGACTTTAATATTAGCCGTTCCTCCGGCTTCGAGTAGTGAGCGAATACCAGGAAGTGGAGCATGCGCAGCATCAATCGAAAGTGTTTTGTGGGCCGCAACAGTGTATCCAGCCTCTGCAGAATCAGCAGAAGGGTCGACAAGATCAGAAGTCGCATTAAACGTAACCGGATAAGGACCGCTTAAGCTAATACCATTAACCGGAGAGGGGAATATTGTGGCTTCGCTCAATGTTATTAAGGCTTTATTGTAAGCATTTTTAGCAGCGATGCTAGGGTGTCTTTGAATAGGGCAAGGTGCAGTAATAGTGCTTAATAGTGTGGAGAACCCAGCCTCTGGAGATATAGCTGCACCTAATATGATGTTTCCGCCAGCCATTGGTAATACAGCATTAATGAATGGATCTGCAGAGTCAGGCTCAATTACCAGCCTGCAATTAGCAAGAAGAGGACCCTGGAACCAAGAAAGGGGGCTGTCTGTCGGTGCTCTGGTTAGCAAAAAGTGTACGGTGGTTCCGGCCGCAGGAGTGGGTAGGGCGTAAGCAGCGCCTCCCGAAACTAGTGTATTAAATCCATGCGCATCTCCTTGGATCCAGATATCTTTAATGGCACTGGAAAGATGAGGAATCTCTCCAGATCCTGTGTAGCTATTTGTATAAACATTATTTGCTTGGGCTGCCGTGCCTGATTCTACCAAGGTAATATAAAGTGCCTTGCAGTTTCTGCCAGGTGCTGTAAAACCATCAAATCCACCTGCTGCACCTATTCTTATAATATCACTTCTAAATTTTGCAGTCGGTGATTCATCTCCAGGAAGATAAGCCGTAGTTGTTGCCCCAAGATATGAGCCAATAATAGTTATAGTTGTGAATATATATTTAAAGTGTGTAATCATAAAAATCTCCTTAATATGGGGTTGTCACCAAATTCAGCAAGAGCAGCCAGGAGATTTCCTTCTGTAAGCATAGGTTCTTGCTGTAAAGCATGACGTGATAACTAATCATCCGTGTGGGCAATGCTTACTATTAGTAATAATCAAAAATGGTTAACGATTATTTAAAATAAATTGTAGATTTAATTCTTTATGACTATCGCTTTGTTTCAAGCTTGGCTCGAATTTTGCATCAGTAAATTAGGTAGTAGGAGATTGAGGAATTTATGAAAATCGATGCTGGTGCTCAAAGCATTCTTAGACAAATGGGACGCACGGATAAAAGCCTTGGTAATGCCCAAGCGCAGATAGCTTCTGGGTTAAAAAATCCTAATCCTGCCAGTGATCCATCGTCATCAATTCTTGCAAAGAATCTAACTATGGAAATTTCAACGACAAAGCGTGCGCAAAGCGTTGTTACTCAGGCAAAAAATACTGCCGAAATTGCTTGGGGTACTCTGCGTGCTAATACTGAAATCCTTAATAAAATGAGAACCCTGGCAATACAAGCAAGTAATGGTACACATATAAGTCAAGACCGAAATGATATGAATGCTGTGTTTCAGAATCATGTGGAACAGATTAGTTCAAATGCGTGTGCTACTTGGGGGTCTAGGACTTTACTTGACGGATCTTTTTTCATGAACTGCCAAACAAGTTCTAACGTCGTAGAAGCAAATGTAACGGGGACAGATATTACTGCAGAACTTAATGATGATGATTTAACGATAAATGGTGTGAATGTTGGGGCAGCAGGAGCAAGCGCTTTAGAAATAGCAGCAGCAATCAATGCGCAAACAAGTATCACGCAAGTGACGGCATCAACATTGGCATCTGCTACCGGGAACGGTGAATTCAGCAATATATCGGCAGCGGATCCTGTGATTATTATTAATGGTGTCGAAGTGCATGTGGGACCTTTTGCAGAGACTTATTCAGTTGATAAAGTCCTGGGTAAAGTGACGGCTGCCATTAATCAATGTCCTGATTTATTGGATTTAAGCATTAGTGCTACAAATGTGAATGGTCATTTACAGATAAATGCGTACAGTGGAGACGATTTAACTATTGTATACTCAGGAATTAGTGAAAATAACGTAGCGGGTCCTGTGTCTGCAACATACTCAAGTGCGGTTTCTTTGTTGTCAGTAAATCCAATTATTATTGGTGGTACTGCTCCTGAAAATGCAGGTCTTGTAAGTGGCACAATCGCAGCCTCTGGCATTACGACAGTAACCTTTTCAGACATGAGAGCCGACGCAATTTTTAGCTCTGCAATTCCTGACTTAACAACCCAATCTAATGCGCAAGCTGCTATTACAGCTATTGATGCGGCGTTAACCAATGTTTTAAATGAAATGATACGTATTTCTTCATCGTATAGTTCACGGTTTGAAGATCTTGAAGAAAACATGGGGGAAATAGTCTTAAATCTGCAAAAGGATTTATCGGCATTAGAAGATGTTGATTTTGCTGAAGCTATTACTAATTCAGAACGATTAAAAGCACTTAAGGAAGCCGCAATGGCTGCTTTAAAAACAGAATTTAGGGCGTATGATCAGCTTGGCCATTTAGTGGCAGATAGCCTGCGTGGACATTAATTAAGCTGCAAGCTAGTAGTAGCGCTATAGTAATTTCCAGATTTCATAGAACTGGACCCTATGGTCAAGCCATAGGTAAACTAGTGTGTGCATGGATCCCGAAACCCAAGTTGCGAGATGACCAGGAGTGTGGTCACCTTAGCAGTTTCCCCAGAACTCAGGCGAACAGCACGAAGTGCGTTGTGAGACTTAGTGTCTTGGGGGCCAGTCTTATATTATTCTTGTCATACTCGCGAACGCGGGTATCCATAATGATTAATTACAATGGATCTCCGATCAAGCCGGAGATGACAAGGAAGATCATAATACCCATTCATTTTAGATAAAAAAATTAAAATTAATTTTAAATAATATTATTACAACTTAACGTCATCTAAATAATGTTAACTATATTTTAATACCATTTCCGTAACATAAAATCATTAAGAACATTTTTTAGTACTGAGGTAATTCATGAAAGGAATACATAAATTAACAACAGTACTACTTTCGGTGGTTATTATGCTAACCTGGAATGTGGGGTTTGCATCTTCTTCTTTAACATTTACGGTTAACGATAGTGACTCTGCTAGTGACTCTGCTGCTTTATTTGCAATCTCTTATGATACTGTGCACAAGAATGGTACTGGCACGTACACATTTACCAGAACAGACAATGCTATTGGTGCTTTAGGTATTCATGGCGGTAAGGTTGTAGTGACTTCTGAAGATAATTTAAATGGGGCATCGTCTGCGGTAGTCTTCAATGATGGCAACACAGAAGACGGGGATATTCCAACCTTAGAAATTGCAGGTAATATGAATACTGGTGCATTAACCTTTACAGATGCAACAGAGGGCGTGGTTCAGGTGGATGCTGATATGACAGCAACACTAAACGTGGCCCCTGCAGGAGACGGGCTGATGCGCAAAACAGGGGCTGGTGTTATGGAAATTGCATCAGACCTAAGTGCTTCTTCAACTTTGGCGGGAATAAATGTAGATGCTGGAATATTGTATGTGCACGGCGGCAAAGCGCCAAGTGCTCCTATTAATGTTGCAAGTGGTGCTAAACTTCAGCTTGCAGGAGTAGATGATTCAGCAGAAAGCGAAATAGCTGGAGACCTAACAGTTTTAACAGGTGGAAGTATTGAAGTGGATGCTGATGTAAGAGTTGGTAATGCACTTATTAGTACATGTACCTTTGACGCTACCGATGGCTACTATAAATACCGGACGGCACAAATTGAATGGCCTGCTGGTCATTCATTGGCTTATAACGGAAGCAGTGGTGGTTCTACCTATTGGACGACTTCAGATCTATTGGATGCGTCTTTAACCTATGGAGGTGTCAGTCTTGGGTATATGTCTGCGATTCCAGGAGATGGACCATCAACAGCCCAATATTACGCAGTGACAGCTGATCTTGCTGCTGCTCATCCGATAGCAACCTGTGTTTTTAACACGGATGATGGCTACTATAAAAATGGGTCTGAAACACTTCCTTGGCCACCGAATTTGGGAGCTTATAACGGAAGCAGTGGTGGTTCTACCTATTGGACGACTTCAGATATATTGGATGAGTCTTTAACCTATGGAGGTGTCAGTCTTGGGTATATGTCTGCGATTCTAGGAGATGGACCGTCAACAGCCCAATATTATGCAGCGACAGCTGATCTTACCAATGCTTATCCAGAATTAGCTGTATCAACAGGTATGGACGCAGCAATTTTGGGGGCGGTGCATATGCAATCAGGTTCTGTAATTAAGTTGGGGGCAGGTGCAATCTGGGCGGTTGACATATCTGTTGAATAGTCTGTCTAAGTTTGGCTTAAGAGGGGGCCATGAGAGCCTCCTCTTACTCCTATAGTGGCTTAAGGGTACTCCGGCATTCTAAGGCCTTCTTCTAATCTCAAAAGTTCTGCTAAGTCTGCTGGTGGTGCAGGAACGGCTCCTGTTGCAATAGCATCTACCTCTTCGTATGGCATCCTGCCTGTTATTTTCATTAAAGCAGTCAAGTCACCCTTTAGAACACTAGCGCCGGTTGGCGCGTATCCTGTAGATTCAATGGCATCAACGGCATCAACTGAAACCGTATATGTTGAATGAGTTTTAGCAGATGGGATAGGGGCTGTTGTACTGTGAAGATTGGTTTGCCGTTCTTGAGAAGTTCTTACGAGAATACCGTCACCAAGCGCTGCAACACCATTAAACAGTTCATCACTAGTATCAGTTGTTGCGTAAACAACTGGAGTTGCCAACAAGACTATTATAAATAATTTTTTCAAGAAATTCCTCTTAGAATTATACGAACCTACCAGGTTATAGTAATCCATGTTACATGAATTTGTAACAAATTTTAGAATTATTTTTGAAATATTAATATATAAGGTCAAGTCATGAGTGTTTTACGCAACATGATTACGTTAGATGATTACTTTTAAATGGCCATTAAATTTTTGTGCCTGTCGAAAGTTGGCTTTGCAGTCTACATTAGCCCTAAGAAACTCCACCACAAATACCCCACACCTAGCCATATGGCAATGTTTAATACGCTGACGATAAGGCCATACAGCCACCAGTCACTAACTGGCACATACCCCATACCAAAATATATTGGCGCAGACCCTGTTGAATAATGGGTCATGCTTGAAAACAATGAACTAAAGAAACCCAGCAATAATGCTGAAACTATTGGTGGGGCGCCTGCAATAATAGCAACAGCTAAAAATGCCCCGTACATAGCGCCAATCTGGGCTGTGTTGCTTGCAAAGAAATAATGACTATAAAAATAGGCAATAGCTAACCCGTACAAAGCTGCTATCGAATGAGAACCTGAAAAAACGTTCCCAATTACTTGACTGAACCATCCGGTTAAACCAAAGACTTTCAGGTAATCAGACATCATAATTAAAATTGATAACCAAATAACCGTGCTCCAGGCCTCGTGCTCTTCTAAAATATCTTTCCAGGTCAAAATTCCAGTTAGCAACAATATGCAAACACCAAGTAATCCTGCGCTTGTAGTTGGAACGCCATAGCTTTCCCCAATAGTCCACATGGCAAGCATAGCTACAAATACACCAGTCATTGTCCATTCTTGTGCAGTCATGCCCCCCATGTTACGAAGATTCTTTTTTGCAATACTAACGGCTTGGGGCAGTTTTTTAAGCTGTGGGGGGTAGATGATAAACAAAACTAAAGGTACTAAAATAATGCTGCATATTCCAGGGACCAGTGCTGCTGTAAACCAATCCATCCAAGTGAAATGCACCCCTTGTTTTGCAGCAATTCCTTGGGCCATTGGATTTGCAGCCATTGCTGTTAAAAACATTGAGCTTACAATCAGGTTTCCTTGAAAAGCGACTAATGTTAAAAAGCTTCCAAGTTTACGAGCTGTTCCATCATCTGGTCGGCTTCCCAAAGTTTCGGAAATTGATTTCACAATAGGGAAGATAATTCCGCCGGCACGTGCAGAGTTGCTGGGAATAGCAGGGCCCATGACAAGTTCAGTTAGAATAATGCCATATCCAAGCCCCAAGGTATTTTTGCCCAAAAGTGCCACAAAACCATAGGCAATGCGGTGGCCTAGTTTTGTTTTTATAAAACCACGTGCAATAAAGAAAATGAAAACGACAAGCCAAACAATCGAGCATGAAAACCCCTGAAAAGCTTGATTTTCTAGGCTCAACGTATTGGTGAGAATGCAGAAAAGCAGACCAATTAGGGCAACTGCAGCCATAGGTAATGGCTTTAGAACAATGCCTGCAATGGTGCCGACAAAAATTCCAAATAGCTGCCAGCCTTTGGGGTCAACAACTTCTGGTCTTGGGAGCAAATAAACCGTGATGCCTAGTGCAACAGGAACAAGAAGTTTCCAAACGGAGTAGGGGAGTTTGTTCGCCATGATCCCAAAGCACAAGATAACTTGCAGCTAGGTTAGCCTAAGTTGCCCCTGGGTTCAAAGACTAATTTTAAGTAAATTTTAGTAACTTTTTCGTTGATTTGATCAATCTGAAGTTGTGCTCTGTGCCTTGTTTTATACTTGATATCTCGAGCATGTAAAATTAATATTTCAAATTTTATTAAAAAACACACTTTATTTTTTATTTCTGAGGCCTACACTAATCAGGTAAGTACTATTTTTTCAGGAGTAACCAAATGAAGTCATCCCTAAAATTTACGGCCATCGCCCTGCTATTAGGCGGTGTTTTACATGTTCAAAATTTAAATGCTGCAGCCCTTACAGCCGCTACATATGGTTCTGTTGCTGCAATTCCTTATGACTCAGCGATCAATCCCTTCGCTGAAAGAGTGAGTAGAATTTTTGCATCTCCTGGGACTCCTAAAGAATTTGCAACTTCCATAGAGGCTTTAAGCAAGACTCCTTCTAACACGAACCAAGAAAAGCGTTTGTTACTTTGCACTTTAGTAAGTGAGGTTATTAAATCAGAATTGCCTTTAATGTTCTTTGAAACAGCGTTTACCGATGACTCTGCCAAAGCAAAGCTCTTCATGGCAGCTTGTGTTGCAGCAAAAAAAGGGCGCATAAGTAGTGATATAATTATAGGCAATCTTCGTGATGAGCTTGGTTCTTTAACGGCAAAACTAGAAGCAAGAGCAAATGACACTCGTGTAATCATTGATTTGCAAGGTGAAGTAAACGAGTTGAGTGAAGAGTTGGATCAAGTTTACGAAACTCTTGAATCTGCGGCAGTACGTGCATTTATGCCCCTTACTGACCCTAGTGTTATTACTCCGGTAGAAGAGCTTGCAGCGTATACAGTTGTTGCTTCAAAACCTTCGAATTTACCGCTTGCAGAACAAATGTATTTATTGAAAGTGCGCGAAAACCTGGTGGACCCAGCAAAGCTTGGAGAGTCAATAGCTCAGTTAGATACACTTATGCGATTTGTACGCAATATTGCGAGTGATGTTCGCACACCTGAAAGTTTAGCAAGGTCTGCCTTGTTGAGAGATATTATTCCTCAGGTGCAAGGAATTACACCTATAATTGGTGGATATATGCAATCGATTTTAGGTCAGATTGCAGCAATTAATGCAGATGTTCATAGTCGAAGAGGGTATTTTGTGTCGGGAACTCCAACTCCAATACAAACGTTGCAACTAAGTGAACTTGATGCCAGAAAAAACCTAGCGTATTCAGTTTTTGATGCGCTTTTTGGTACAATGACAAAATCAGCAACTGTTCCTGCTGCAGTTGATTTCCGAACTGATCCAGGTGCCGCTAACGTTTTAGCTAAGAGTGTTCAAACGTTACATACAACTTTGCAGGTGCCAGTAGCTTCTTCTGCAATAGTTGTTAAAAGTGATGGTTCTATAGCGTTTTCTGGAGGGGTTGATTTTTCAACAGGGATAGAGTTGTCTTCGGAACCTATGGTGTCAATTAGAACTGCGACAACAGAGTTGTTGGGTAAGGTCTTAGGGGCGCAAACGTTGGTTAGAGGAACTTTTGCTACTTCTTCTGTGACAGGATTTGCTGAACTAGTAGAAGCAAAAGCATCGCTATTACCACCACCACCTGCTTCGCTTGTAACTGTGCAAGTAGCTATTGAAAGTGATGTAAGCCCTCTTGATACTTCTTCTCATAGTGAAGAAGGTGCGTTGGTTGACCCTGTAACATCTGAACAAACGACTGCTTAAAATTGCCTAAATCGAGCCCTTGCAACTAGTGAGGGCTCAACTTTCAACACCGCTCTATTACATACATATATATTAAAATTTTATATTAATAATTTTATTATTCCTATAACACATGTCCACTAATAATAAAATCTTGAATTCATTACTTGTTTTTTTCTATAATGAAAATATAGGGGATTAAGCAAAGGGAATTTCTAGATGTCAGATAATCACAGTCCATACGTTGTTGTGCTAGGTAATGAAAAAGGTGGCACTGGTAAATCTACCGCTGCTATGCATGTTATAACGTCACTTTTACGCCAAGGCTATAAAGTTGGAAGCATTGACGTGGACGCTCGCCAGGGAACTTTATCTCGTTATGTGGAAAACAGGCGCTTGCGCAGTGAAGCAAAGCCAGAAGAACACCTGCCGCTGCCTGATCATTATCCTGTATTCCGTTCTGAAAAGCCTATTGTCGAAGAAGCCCAAGCTGAAGATGAAAAAAATCTAAAAGAAGCTATGGAAAAACTATCCGACAGTGACTATATAGTAATTGATACCCCGGGAAGTGACATGTACTTATCACGTTTAGCTCATAGTTATGCTGATACGCTAATCACCCCTTTAAATGATAGTTTCATTGACCTTGATATGTTGGCGCGATTGAACCCTGAAACACTAGAAATTATACGTCCTAGTACCTATTCAGAAATGGTATGGGAACAAAAGAAACAACGGGCCATTCGCGGAGATCGCCGCGCTATTGACTGGATTGTATTACGTAACCGTTTAACAGCGGTTAATTCACGTAACAAAGAAGAAATGCGCAAAGCTCTTGAAAGCCTTTCAAAGCGTATTGGTTTTCGCCTTGTTGCAGGGTTTGGTGAACGTGTAATTTTCCGTGAACTGTTTTTAAACGGTATTACATTGTTAGATTTGCGCGAATCACGCGTCGCGATGAGCTTATCGCACGTAGCGGCTCGCCAAGAGTTAAATCAGCTGCTAGAAATGATTCAAATTCCAAAGCAAAAAAAGAAAGTTGCCTAGATGATTAAAACCGCTGTTTTTCCTGTAGCTGGCCTTGGTAGTCGCTTTTTACCGGCAACGAAAGCTATTCCAAAGGAAATGTTGGTGGTGGTCGACAAACCACTTATTCAATATGCGGTTGAAGAAGCAAAAGCAGCGGGCATTGAAAAGTTTATTTTCATAACATCCCAAGGCAAAGAAGCAATTGAAGACCATTTCGATAGCCACAGCGGCCTTGAATCAATTTTACAAGCGCGTGGAAAAACGGATGACCTTACTAAAATTCGTTCTATTCGTATTCCTGAAGGCCAAGCACTATTCATTCGTCAGCATGAACCCCTAGGCTTGGGCCATGCGGTGTGGTGCGCCCGTCATTATATTCAAGAAGATGCATTTGCCCTGTTATTGGCTGATGACTTAATTCAAGCAACAACTCCTTGTTTAAAACAAATGGTGCAAGCGTATTCGGAAGAAGACGGCAATATGGCAGCGGTTATTGATGTACCAAAAAATGAAGCAAACCGTTATGGTGTGCTTGATATTTCAACGCAGCTCGGGCAAAAAGTTCGCGCCAAAGCTGTGGTTGAAAAGCCTGACGCGGCAGTAGCGCCTTCATCTACCGCTATTATTGGTCGCTACATTTTGCGAACGTCAATTTTTGAACCTCTAGGGTTTAAAAAACAAGGAGCAGGGGGCGAAATTCAACTGACCGATAGTTTGCAAACTATGCTTGGTGCAAATGTTCCTTTAACTGGTTTTCGCTTTCAGGGTGACCGTTACGATTGCGGCACAAAAGTGGGCTGGTTACAGGCCAACTTGGCCCTTGCTGCTGCCGACCCAGAGCTGCGCCCCTATTTAGAATCAGTCATGACCACGTTAAAAATACCAATGGCGGTTTAGGGTACTTCCATTCTTTAATAATTTTTTAACTTCTAAGTTGTACAATCTAGATAGTATTTTAAAATTAAGTTTTATCTATGGCAGTATCAGGCTACTTTTTTCGGGCATTTTTTGCACTGTTATTAATGGTGAGTTTTGGTAAGAACGCCGCTGCAAGTGGTTTCGAATTAACTGCAGAAGAACGTGCAATAATTGAACAAGAACAACGAGCACAGGAAGAACGAGAATTACACGCTGCCATGGCTGCTAGTCATCACGACCATGCAGCAAAAAATGCTGCTAGGGAAAGATTACAAATAGAAATGGCTCTTGCAGCAGATGCGCACGCGCAACAACTAAAACAAGAAGCAGATGACTTAGAGCGTGCGCTTGAATTAAGTCGTGAATCACATCGTGTTCCAGCTGCTGCTCCTGCACCTGCACCAGATACTGCAATTTATAGCGCTGAAGATGATGACGAAGACCTAGAAGCAGCACTTGCATTAAGCATGGAACGAAGCGTTCCAGCAGCTGCAGCGGTTGCACCACCGCAACTTTCAGAAAGAGAACTACGAATGGAAAGAATGAAGCACTTCCAATCAGCACCTCCTGTAGAGCAATCAATCGATGAACAAGTAGAGTCTACTTTTGAAAAGGACATGAACAAAATTAAAAACGAAATTGACAGATTAGAATCGCTAAAATTAGGTCAAAGATATGGATCTAATGACAGAAAATTAACAGATAAGAGACTTAACGAATTAAAAATAGATCTCCAAAATTACACGCTACCAAGCAAAGTGACAGCAACCAAATTAAGACTAAAGTCTTATATATCTAGGCAGCAGAGGAAATAATAAAATCTGAGCTTGGGCCGCCTCAAGGATGACGCCTTCACTCGCGTCTTCATGAAGAGCAAATGCGACGTAATGATCCATTGGATAACATCATTTTATGTGGTATCTCTTACTTGATTAATGAACATCAATTTTTTCATTCTATACCCTGGAATAACTTTTCTACGTTTTCAGTCGACAAACAAATTTGAAAAAGCACAGCCAGAAATTGTTCGTAGGCTTCTGAATCATCAGTTGGCCTTGGCTCGCAAAAATAATCAGACAACAAATTTGGCAATGAATCATCAGTTTCTTTAACAAAAAAGCTATGAGTTCTCATGGTACTTACTCTCTGGGGCGTTAGGAAATTAGACAATACAGCTTCAACTTTGCCTTTATCTGTGCCCGCATCATAAAGCAATACAACTTTTCCAAGCTCGTCAGATGAAATGTTCAACAATATGGAAATATAGTCGGTTTGACTATTGCCAATTTCTCTAACTTTACGACATTGTGCTGCTGTTAATTCTTCAAGACGTGGGATGTCATTGCCGAAAAT